>DATMND010000014.1:0-2954 GCA_035569235.1 Acetobacteraceae bacterium
GGATATCGTCCGCCATCTGATGAACGCGCCTCCCGATCAGGGCTTCTCCACCGATGAGCTGGCCGGGATCAGCGAGTTGACGGGAGGTATGCTCATCAAGGCACTGGCCGATCTCGAAACGCTCGGAATAGCTCGCAACGACGTGGTGGTAACGGTCTTTATCCATGTCGCCGTCGAGGGTCATTCACAGCAGCGACTGGCGCAGGCCGTACAGCTTGAAACCGCGCTGATCGCCCTGATGCGGGAAGCCGCCCCAGATGCCGATGGTGCCGGGGCCGTTCCCCTGCATCTAGCCGAGACCTGCCAGGCGCTGCGCAATCAGGGGCATAGCGCCATTCGCCCAGACATCTTGGAAAAGTTGCTGCGCAGCATGGGTCGGGACGGGCGCGATCAGGACGGCGGCAAGGGCAACCTACGGCTGCGCAAGGCTTCGCGCAACACATTGATGGTGACGCTGCAACGGACCTGGCAGGCGCTGGAACAGACCGCAAGCCTGCGGCAGCAGGGCGCCGAGCTGTTGCTGGCGCATCTTCTGGGCAAGCTGCCGAAGGGCAGCCGCGGCAAGGACATCCAGGTCGAAGCCACCATGGGCGACCTGCTCGCCGCCCTGACCGGAGATGCCTTGCTTCGCAGCAGCGGCATTCGGGACATGACGAAGCTGATGGACCGCGCACTTCTTTGGCTGCACGAGCAGGAGGTGGTCACGCTGGGCAAAGGGCTGACGGTGTTCCGGCAGGCGATGACGGTCCATCTCAACCCCTCGGGCGGCCAGTTCACCGTGAAGGACTTTGTGCCCCTCGAGGAGCACTACGCCGAGCAGACCATCCAGACCCATGTGATGGCGGCCTATGCCGAGAGGGGCCTTGCCGCGATGGATCAGGCGGTGCGGCTGTCCGAGGACTACTTCGTGCTGGAGCGTGACGCCTTCCTGCGCCGCTGGATGCCGGGAAAGGGCGTCGAGCTCCGGCGACAGACGACAGGGGCTTCGTGGAAGGCCATCGTCGAGTCGCTGGACAATCCGGTGCAACAGAAGATCGTCTCGGATCATCGTGAAGAGACCAGCGTGTTGGTCCTGGCAGGACCGGGCTCGGGCAAGACGCGCGTTCTGGTGCACCGCATCGCCTACCTGATCCGCGTCCGCCGCCAGGACCCGCGCGGCATCCTCGTGCTGGCCTACAACCGTCATGCCGCCGCGGAGATACGCATCCGGCTGCGGCATCTGATCGGCGATGAAGCGAATGCGGTGACCATTTCCACATGCCACGCCCTCGCGATGCGACTGGTGGGAGCCAGCTTTGCCGGAGCAGCGAGCGAGACGAAGCACGACTTCGACGGGATTGTCTTGGAAGCGGTGCACCAACTGAACGGCGAAGGCCTCAGCAAACCCGAGGCGGAGGCCCAACGCGAAACGCTGATCCAGGGTTATCGCTGGATTCTGGTGGACGAGTATCAGGACATCGGCCCCGAGGAATACGCGCTGATCTCCGCCGTTGCAGGCCGCTCACTGGACGATAAGGAGCTTCGGCTCAGCCTGTTTGCGGTGGGCGATGACGATCAGAACATCTACGCCTTCGCCGGGGCGTCCATCCGCTTCATCCGCCAGTTCGAGGCCGACTACAGTGCACGACCGGAGTTCCTGATCGAGAACTACCGCTCGACCAGACATATTATTGCGGCCGCCAACGCGGTCATTGCGCCAGCCGCTGCCCGCATGAAAGTCGGTCACGACATTGCCATCGATCGCAAGCGCAGCAAGACGCCGCCCGGTGGAGAGATGGCGGCGCTCGATCCGGTGGCCCACGGGCGGGTGCAAGTGCTGGACTGCCCATCCGGCGATGTAGCGCAGGCGATGGCCGCAGTTGATGAACTCGTCCGGCTATCGCGCCTTGATCCGGAGTTCAGCTGGTCGCGTGCGGCAATCATCGCGCGCGAGTGGCGGCGGCTGGCTCCGGTGCGGGCCTATGCCGAAAAGCTAGGCATTCCGGTGGAGATGGCAAACGAGAGCCTGCCCAGCATCTGGCGTCTGCGCGAGATGCAGCAATTCATCGATGCCCTGCGCCGCGATCCTACCCGTCTGCTGGCCATCCGTGATCTGGTCGATGTGCTGAACGCGATACCGTCTAACCGCTGGACAGACCTGATCGCCGAAGGCATCGCCGCGCTGGCGAAAGAGCTTGCGAACAAGCCCATGCCGGTGCCGGACCTTGTCGAGTGGTTCGCTGAATGGGCCAATGATGCCCGCAGCGATCAGCGCGCGCTGCTGCTGTTGACGGCGCATCGATCCAAAGGTGTGGAGTTCGATCATGTCGTCATCCTGGATGGCGGTTGGGACAGGCCTTCGAAGGGCGAGGACCCCGATGCGCCGCGCCGCCTGTTCTATGTCGCCATGACCCGAGCGCGACGCAGCCTCGCCATCATTGCCGAAGGACAGCATCCGTTCGTCCCGCAGGGCGCAGAGTATGTGCTGCGCCGAGCCGCGCCAACCGTCACTGATGCCGTCGCTCGTCCGACTGCGCTGTACCAGGTGCCGGACCTTACGACCGTGGACCTGTCATGGGCGGGGCGTCTCAAGACGGGTCATCGCTCACTTGCCGCAATCTCGGCGGCGAAAGTAGGAGATCCGGTTCATGTCTTGCGCGATGGCCCGCTCTGGATGATGCAGGACAAGCAGGGGCAAGCACTTGGAAGGATGGCCAGGAGTTGGTCGCCTCCCGAAGGTCTCCGTTTCCTGCGCGGCGAGGTCGGCGCCATCGTGCGCTGGCGCAAGTCCGACAACCGGGAAGAGTACCGAGTGCGCCTTCACCGAGATGTCTGGGAAGCTGTTGTGCCGGAACTTGTATTCGGCTGATAGTTTGCCAAAATGCCAGAAGCGCCGCCACCCACCGCTCGAAACTCTTCTGCGCTCCAGCTTCGTCGGTCCGGCGCGGGAGAATTTTGGGATGGTTGGTTGCCGA
>DATMND010000015.1:0-56450 GCA_035569235.1 Acetobacteraceae bacterium
ACACGAAGCGCGCCGAGGTCGCCGTTATTTCTGCACTGCTCCACGATCTTGGCCATGGCCCTTTCAGCCATACGTTCGAGGGTGTGCAGAAGTCGCGCAACGCTGGGCGAAAGCATGAGCACTGGACGGCTGATATTATCCGCAACGCGAGTGGTCGGGTTTGGTCGCTGCTTGAGGGGCACAGCGTAGGATTTGCTGAAGAAGTTGCGGCCTTACTCGCGGCTGAGGATCCAGCGGACATCTACCACGCTGTAGTCTCCAGCTCATTCGATGCAGATCGGCTGGACTACCTCCGACGCGACCGGCTGATGACCGGTACAGGCGCGGGCGCGATCGATTTCGACTGGCTCATGGAACATATTCGTGTTCGGCCGATCGAGATTGACGCAGTGGATCCTGACTTACCGGCAGATACGGTGTCTGTGCCGACTTTCTGTCTGGATTCGAAAGCGCTTCCTGCGGCTGAGCAGTTTCTGCTGGCCCGCTACACGCTGCATGAGCAGGTGTATTTCCATAAGGCGACACGCTGCGTGGAACACATGATTGCGGACCTACTGCGCCGGCTTGCCGACCGAGTGACAACCCAGGAAACAGCGCCGACGCTGACAGGACTGCAGGCGGAGCATCCGCTGCTTCGATTCTTTCGAGCCGCACAGCCGAGCGTCGACGGCTACCTGGCGCTGGACGACACCGTAATCACGGCGGCGTTTGGCGCCATGCAAACAGCCAGGGATCAGGATATCGCGAGATTGGCAGCGCGGTTGCGAAACCGGGATCTCTACAAGACGCTCGATCTGCGAGCCTTCGGCGAAGATGAGGGCAGGCAGACTCAATGGGCCAGACGGATTGACCGGGATTTCAAAGACCAGATCGCGGCCAGAACGGTGATCAAAGACCCTGATGCCGCGGTCAGCATCTACACCCAGATCGGCGGTGATGACGAAAAGGTGCACAAGAAGTTGCACGTTCTAGATCAGGCTGAAGGGCCGCGGGAAATCACGACGCTGTCGAAGATGATCGAGACATTGCGGGCGAAGCGGCAATTTACACGGTACAACTTCGCCGAGGAAGGCGATAGGGACAGGGCGCGACAACGTAGGGGAGGTACGCGATGATTGAGCCTGAAGACAAGGTTGCTGCGGTGGTCGATGCGGCGGGTGGGACGCTGGTTAGCCGTGTTCGTCTGCAAAAGGCCGTTTATCTGATGGACCAGCTCGGTCTCTCCAGCGGTTTCAGCTACGAGTACCACCACTACGGGCCCTATTCGCGTGACTTGGACAACGCGATTAGCGATGCCAGAGCGTTGGGCGTGGTGCGGGAGGAGATACGCCACCGTATTGGCGATGGGGCGAGCTATAGTCTGTTTACCCTTCCTGAGCCCGGCTCATCCAAGGAGGAGGCTCTCGGTACACTTGGCCGGAACCGGGCGGCGGAGTTGGCACAGAAGTTTGCTGATACGCATGTGACCGTGCTGGAGCTTGCCGCCACGGTAGACTGGTTGTGGCGGCATGAACGTTGTGCGGATTGGCGAACAGAAATTGGCCGCCGCAAGCCGATGAAAATCGGTAGCGGTCGGCTCGACCGGGCCGTTAAGCTGCTAAAGGATTTGGGCTTGCCGCCTCCTGTGCCCGGACGAGAGCCTGTAATGGCTCGCACTGGCTAATCTGTGCTCAGAAGGGGATGTCGTCGCCACCGTCAATCGGTTCGACCACTGGGCGGCGATCGGGGCTTTCTGTGGCGAGATCGTCGACCCTCACTTTGACTTGCCGGCGTGAAGTATTCACGACATGCAGCAGACCGACCCGCTTGCGCGGGTCGAAATCCGACCCTTTTAGACCTGTGAATTCCATCGCATCCACGAAGGCCTGAGCCGCTGCATATGCCTCTTCGGGACACATAAGGGCCACGTAATCACCGATCAGCATGTGCATATCGGCACCAGCCAGCTCTGTCAGGATGTTTTCCAGAACAGAAAGACCGTCTAAGCGATCGACGGCGCTGGAACGCCACTTGTTCAATGCGTCCCACGAAGTGCGCGGCGTATTTGGAAGATACTGCTCGGCTTGTCGCAGCACATGAACTACTCGTTGCCGGTTTTCTTGAGCTGAATTGTCTATGATATCCAGTCGGACAGTGTCGCATCGGAGCACCAGACCCATCAAGTCGCGGGCCGAATTGAGCGGGGTCAGCGGGACAAATTCCGCCTCCGGTCCTGCCTCACCACGTTCGTCCGACTGCAAGAGATCATTGAATCCAACACCAAGAACGGCCGCTACCTGGTGGATCGTTTGGTAGTCCACCGTGACACCTCGTTCCAGGCGTTCGATTGTGGTCTTCGAGCACTTCGCTTTATCAGCCACATCCTGCTGGGAAAACCCGAGTCCCTTGCGCAGCCTTGCGGCCGTTGCTCCATCGCAGCGCATACCTTTTCTCCTGGGCAAGTTCGTCATGGAGCAATCTCCGCCGAATTCAGTCGTCACCGTGACGGCAACAGACCGTCGGCGAGTCGTCACCTACTTTCTCCGCCGGTGACGACTTTTGTGACTGTGATGGCTTGAACTGGCGGGGGCCAGTCGTCGAGGCGCCATTCCAGTTTCGTACACGCTACCTTCCCCTCCCGACCCTTCCCCTTCCACCCCCGCCCCGCCGCCGACTATACCCTCCCCATGGTGCGCTTCCTGAAGATGCATGGCTGCGGCAACGACTTCGTCGTGTTCGACGAGCGCGCTGGCCCGCTCGGCCTGACCCCCGCCCGCGCCGCCGCCATCGCCGACCGGCGCACCGGCGTGGGCTGCGACCAGTTCATCGCCATCGAGCCGGCGCCGGCAAATTCCAACGCCAATGCCTTCATGCGCATTCGCAACCCCGACGGCGCCGAGGCCGGGGCCTGCGGCAACGCCACCCGCTGCGTGGTCGATCTGCTGGCGCGCGAGACCGGCCGCCGCACCCAGGTGATCCGCACGGTGGCCGGCAACCTGCCCTCCGAGGCACTCCCCGACGGCCGGGTGCGCGTCGATATGGGGCCGGCGCGGCTCGACTGGCCCGACATCCCGCTGGCGCGGCCGATGGACACGCTGCACCTCGACCTTGCGGCGGCGCTGGTGGCCGATCCGGCCGCGGCCAACATGGGCAACCCGCACGCGACATTCTTCGTGGACGACCTCGCGCGCCTGCCAGTGACGGAACTCGGCCCGCGCCTGGAGCACGATCCGCTGTTCCCCGAACGCGCCAACATCGGCTTCGCCCAGATCCTGGCCCCGGACCGCATCCGCCTGCGCGTATGGGAGCGCGGCGCGGGCCTGACGCTCGCCTGCGGCTCCGGCGCCTGCGCCGCGCTGGTGAACGCGCATCGGCGCAGTCTGGCCGGCCGCCGTGCCACCGTCGTGGTGGACGGCGGCGAACTGGAGATCGAGTGGCGCGAGGACGGCCACGTGCTGATGACCGGGCCGGTGGCGACTTCTTTCACCGGCGAGATCGATCTCGCGGCCTACCCGGCATGATGGCCGGATCAAGTCCGGCCATGACGATCAAGGATCGGGCGTGCGCCCGAGATCAAACATGAGCGTCGAGATACTTACCTTCGGCTGCCGGCTGAACGCCTACGAAAGCGAGGTCATCCGCGGCCATGCGGCTGCCCTGTCGGATACGGTGATCGTCAACACCTGCGCCGTGACGGCCGAGGCCGAACGCCAGGCGCGCCAGGCGATCCGTCGCGCGGTACGCGAGCGGCCGGGAGTGCGGATCGTCGTCACCGGCTGCGCCGCACAGATCGACCCGCAGGCCTGGCGCGACCTGCCCGGCGTGCACCGCGTGCTTGGCAACGAGAACAAGCTCCGCCTGGAAAGCTGGGCGCCGGACGCGTCGGGCGCGGTCTCCAACATCATGGCGGCGCGCAAGACGGCGGCGCATCTGGTCACGGAATTCGCCGGACGGGCGCGCGCCTTCGTGCAGGTGCAACAGGGCTGCGACCATCGCTGTACGTTCTGCATCATCCCGTTCGGCCGTGGGCCCAGCCGCAGCGTGCCGGTCGGCGCCGTGGTGGCTCAGGTGCGCGCCCTGGTGCAGGCGGGCTATCAGGAGGTCGTGCTGACCGGGGTCGATATCGCCTCCTATGGCCCCGATCTGCCAGGCGCCCCGAGCCTCGGGCAGCTTGTCCGGCGGCTGCTGGCGCTGGTCCCGGAATTGCGGCGGCTGCGGCTGTCCTCGATCGATCCGGCAGCGATCGACGATGCGCTATGGCGGCTGATCGGCGAGGAGGCGCGGCTGATGCCGCATCTGCACCTATCGCTGCAGGCGGCGAGCGACCTGATCCTGAAGCGGATGAAGCGCCGGCATCTGCGCGCCGATGCCGCGGCCGCAATCGCGCGGGCGCGGGCGCTGCGGCCCGGCATCGCGATCGGCGCGGACCTGATCGCCGGTTTCCCGACAGAGAGCGACGCGCTGTTCGCGGAGACGCTGGATTTCGTGACCGACTCCGAACTGCCGTTCCTGCACGTGTTTCCCTACAGCGAACGCCCCGGCACGCCGGCGGCGCGGATGCCGGCCGTGCCGCACATGCTTCGGCGCGAACGGGCGGCGCGGCTGCGTGATGCGGGAAAGGACGCGGCGCGCCGGTTCTTCGCGGCGCAGACCGGCCGGACGGTTTCTGTGCTGATGGAGACCGCCGCGGCTGGGCACTCCGAACATTTCGCCCCAGTTCGGCTTTCCGCGCCGTCGGAACCGGGACGGCTAGTGTCCACCCGCGTCGTAGGGGTGGCGGACGAGGCGCTGCTGGGGGAAGCGGCCTGATGGCGCTCGGCTTCTTCTCGCGCCTGAAGGAAGGCCTGTCGCGCAGCACGCAGAAGCTGACCGAGGGGATTACCGCAGTCTTCAAGAAGCGCCGGCTCGACGACGCCGCACTCGAGGAACTGGAAGAAATTCTGATCGCGGCCGACCTCGGCACCGAGGTCGCGCGGCGGGTGATCGCCAACTTCCGCCGCACGCGATTTGGCAAGGAGATCACCGACGAGGAGATCAAGCAGACACTCGCCGAGGAAATTTCCGCCATTCTGACGCCGGTGGCGCAGCCGCTGCGGCTCGATCCGGCGAAGAAGCCGCACGTCGTGCTGGTGGTCGGCGTCAACGGCACCGGCAAGACGACGACAATCGGCAAGCTCGCGCAGAGCTATCGCCAGCAGGGACTGCGTCCGGTTCTGGTGGCCGGCGACACGTTCCGCGCGGCGGCGGTGGAGCAGTTGCAGATCTGGGGCGAGCGCGCGGATGTTCCGGTGATTGCCGGCGGGGCGAATGCCGATTCGGCTGGGCTGGCATTCGAGGCGCTGACGCGCGCCAAGGCGGACGGCGCCGATGTGCTGCTGATCGATACCGCCGGGCGGCTGCACAACAAGTCTGTCCTGATGGACGAGCTTCGAAAAATCGTCCGCGTGTTGCGCAAGCAGGACGAGACCGCGCCGCACTCGGTGCTGCTGGTGCTGGATGCGACAACGGGACAGAACGCCATTCAGCAGGTGCGCGTCTTCAAGGAGATGGTCGATGTCACCGGTCTGGTGGTGACCAAGCTCGATGGCAGCGCGCGCGGCGGCATCGTGGTTGCGCTGGCTGAGACATTCGGCCTGCCGGTGCACGCGGTCGGCGTCGGCGAGAAGGCCAGCGATCTGCGGCCGTTCGATGCCGGCGATTTCGCGCGCGGGTTGGTGGGAGCCTGAGTACCTCGTTCACGACCCAGTGATAGCTGCGAGCTTTGTCGGGAAGCGGTGTGCCACCAACTGACGATGCATCCAGCATGACGAGGGGGAATCTCCTCCAAATGCACCAGACCCGCAACGACCTGCTGTCCAATACCAAAGCAGTGGCGATTTAACTGTTGAACGCGCGACTCGCCGACACGATCGACCTCGCGCTGCTGACCAAGCAGGCGCACTGGAACCTGAAGGGTCCTCAATTTATCGCGATCCACGAAATGTTGGATGGCTCCCGAAACCGAGATCGACGGCCATGCCGACACGATGGCCGAGCGTGTCGTCCAGCTCGGCGGGACGGCGTTTGGAACAACTCACGCGGTGGCCAAGGGCACGACCCTGGCTCCCTATCCGACAGACATTTACGCGATAAAGGACCATTTGGCGGCCCTGATGGAGCGCTACGGCAAGGTTGCCAATGCAACCCGCAAGGCGATCGACGCGGCAGCAGAGGCGGGCGACGCCGACACGGCCGACATCTTCACTGGGGCATCGCGCGGCCTCGACAAGGCGCTGTGGTTCCTCGAGGCGCATGTCCAGGAGCCGAACTGACCGCCCACGGCCTGTCGTTCCGCCCAGCTGATCACACAAGGTGTGATGTAGCTCACCGACAATTCAGTTGTAGCGGTCAACGCTCCCACCTGCCGCCCCGACTCGATCGGCGGCAGGAGCAACTCACATGGATAGCGTTCCGACCGATGAGGGCGGATCAGGCAGCTTGCGGGTGGGGCTCATGGCCACACCCGTCGGCGAAGTCGACGCCGTCCTCAGGATCATCAAGGACCAGAGCATACTGGGCTCCCTGGCCGAGCAGGACCTGCTGGCACTGGTGCGCCAGACGCCCGTGCGGGCTCTTCCGAAGAACCGGGTGCTGTTCCGCTGCGGCGACGAAGGCCGCACCGTTGTGCTTGTGCTGCAAGGCTACATAAAGCTGTCCACGATGGCGGCAAACGGTCGCGAGGTGGTGCTGGAGATCGCCGGCCCTGGCACGATCTTTGGCGAGCTTGCCGTGCTGAACGGCTCGCCACGGCGGGCGGACGCCACGACCCTGACCCCCTGCCGCGTGATGGCGATCGACGGCGTGCTGTTCCGGCGCTTCGTTGGCCGCGCCCCCGAGGCGATGTTCGCGGCCATACGTTTGCTCAGCGAACGGCTGCTCGCGGTCACCGAACAGGGCATGGACGCCGTGTCGCTGCCGGCGCCGGTGCGGCTGGCCAAGGCACTTTTGCATTTGGCCGGGCTGCATTCCCAACGTACCGACGACTGCGTGCATATCGGCTTCAAGCTGTCGCAGCGCGAGCTCGGTGCGATGACGGGGCTGATCCGCGAAAGCATCAACAAGCACCTGAACGCCTGGCGGGCAGCCGGTTGGATCGAGCTTTCGGGCGGCTCGGTCACGTTGTGTGACGTTTGCGCGTTGCAGGCCTTCGTGCGCAACAACGAGGCGCGGTAGCGCCATCCACGGACAAGGCAAAATCACTCCGGCGGAGTGCACGGACTCACTCCGCCGACGCTTTGCTTGCCCCATTGTCGATCCTGCCAGCACGACCGATGCGGGCAGACCGCAAGGCCCGGCTGGGACGAAACCGACAAACCAATCCGGCTCCGTCGCAGACGGAGTGCATACAGGAGGCAAGACAATGAAGAAGGCAATCTTTGCGGTCGTCACAGTTCTGGGCGTCTCGCTGGCCATGGGCGCTCTCGCCCCTGCCGCGAACGCCTACACGTACCTGTTCGCGCCGGCCGCGAACGCGGGCAGCAATAGCTGATGGCGACGCGCCGGCCGCAGATGGCGGCCGGCGAGCCGAAGGAGGCAGCGATGATCGCGACACTCCTCATTATTCTTGTGGCCGTGGTCATCGCCGTCCTCGGCTGTGCCTGGGTGGCGCCGGACAATGCCAATAGGGTCGACGCATCGACCAGACAGCATCGGACGTAATGGTGATAGGAGGCGCTTGAGCTCCGGCCCATCTAGATCGACACAGCCTCGACGGCGTCTCGGACAGGCTGAGGCCGCCCGAACAGGTAGCCTTGCGCTGAAGAACATCCCACGCTGCGGACGAGATCGAGCTGCTCCCGCGTCTCCACGCCTTCCGCCGTTGTCGTCATGCCAAGCCTGGCGGCCAGGCTGACGATCGAGCTGACAATTGCCGCGCAATCGTCCCGCGTTGCCATTTCGCTGACGAATAGGCGGTCAATCTTGATCTTGTCGAAAGGAAAGCTCCGCAGGTAGCTGAGCGACGAGTAACCGGTCCCGAAATCGTCCAGTGCGATGCTCAGCCCGAGGCCATGCAGTCGGACCAGAAGCGCAATGGTCAGCGAACTGTTCTTCAACAGTGCAGATTCTGTAATTTCAACTTCCAGCCTGGCTGGATCCAATCCGGACTCCGACAGCGCCGATTGGACAATTCCAATAATTCCATCGTCCTCAAGCTGGATCGGCGACAGATTGACCGCGATCTTCACGTCACCGAGAAACTGTACTGCATCTTCACAGGCCTGATGAAAGAGCCATGCGCCGATCGACTTTATGATCCCCATTTCCTCCGCCAATGGAATGAACTGTCCAGGCAGAATTAATCCACGGGTCGGATGGTTCCAGCGCAACAGCGCCTCGAATCCGCAGAGTCGATCGGTATGCAGATCATGGATCGGCTGATAATGGATTTCGAACTGTTCCCGCTCCAGCGCGACGCGCAGATCAGCTTCGCTCGTGAGCCGCAGATGCAGCTTGGCCTCCATATCGGCCTCAAAGATGCAGTAGGTTCCCCGCCCTTTCGCCTTGGCCTGGTACAGCGCCATGTCGGCGTTCTTGAGCAGTGTATCGCCATCCATGTCGCTGTCAGTCGCAATGGCGATGCCGATGCTGACGCCCACTTCCATGTGACGCTGACCGAACTGATAGGGGGCACTGAGCGTGTCGATCAGTCGCTGCGCCAGCACGATTGCGGCGCCCGGCACGTCGGTGTTGAGGTAAAGGATTGCAAACTCGTCACCTCCTAGACGGGCCACAATATCGGATTCGCGAACACACGCCTGCAGCCGTCGCGCGACCGCCTCAAGAAGAGCGTCACCCGCGGGATGTCCAAGCGTATCATTGACGTACTTGAACTTGTCCAGATCGAGATACAGCAACGCCAGATGCTTTCCGTCCTTGGCCAAATGGCGCAGCACATCGTCCATACTGTTGCGGAACAATACCCTGTTTGGCAATTGAGTGAGCGTATCATGGTGGGCCATGAAGCGGATGCGACCCTCATTGCGTTGCTGTTCGGTGACGTCCTCGTAGGTTGCAACCCAGCCGCCGTCGGACAAGGGACATTGCAAAACGGCCAGCGCAAGGCGATCGTCGTCGACAGTGACAAATCCTCCTGACCGCTGCGATGCCGCGAGGTCCTCCTGGTGTCGGTAGATCGTCTGCACCGCAGAGGGAGTGAGACCGCCGCCAATTTCGATTGAGTGGAACAACGCAGCCGTTGTCGTGCCTGGGGAGGGGTGTTCCGCGGTTATTCGGAATATGTCGAGGAACCGATTGTTGCAGACGATCAGCCTGCGGTCAGAATCGACCATGAGCAGCCCCTGGGACATGTTGTTCAAGGCAGCGGTGAACAGCATGTTTTGGGTGCGCAAGGCGAAATCACGCTCGGTAAGCGCCGCGTTTTGATGCTGCACTTCCGCAATGGCCTGTCTGGCTCGCTCATTTGCGATCGCCAGATCGGACAACGCTTCCTTGAGTGCCGTAATGTCGGTGCGAATGCCTACTGTTCCGCCGCTCGCAGTGTGACGTTCCGTGATCAGCATCCATCTGCCGTCTGGCAGAAGACGTTCGAGCGAACCGTGATTGCCACGATGCCACTCGACAGTATCACGAACAAACTTCTGGATTTCGTTGCCTGCCTGTGGGTATTGGCCCAGCTCCGCTCCTTTCTGGATGATATCCTCGAAGAAGGCGCCGGGCACGATGAACGGCGCGCTGATCGAGTATATCTCGCGGTATCTCTGATTGCAGGTGATCAGGCGATCCTGCTCGTCCCACATGACAAAGCCGTCAGACATCGACTCGATGGCGTTGTCCAGCGTTTCGCGGGACTTCATGCGTTCCGTCTCGACACGCTCACGCTGGCGCATTGCTGTGTAGAGTGCACCTGCGAGAGCCAGCACGAGCAGCCCTGCCGCGGCGACGACAATAAGCAGGCGATTGCGGTCACGGACCCAGTCCGCCATGGCAGTCGACAAGTCGAGGGTCAGCGTGACCTCGACGTCCGGATAGAGCGTGTGCCGGGAGATTGCGACGGTGGCAGTGCGCATGAGCTTTGCCGGGACCAGGAACGGGACGTTGTCCGGCTGCAGGTTGTAGATGGCCGGCACGAGCGGCTTGCCGATCCTCAGCTCGTCATGCGGCATGCTGGCGAGGAGCAGGCCATCCGGCTGCTCGATGTTGATACGCAGTCCCGGGATCTCGCCCACGGGGGAGAGCAGAGTCGTGATGAACGCCACCGGAACTTCGGCAACTGCCTGCAGATCGCCGACCCCAGGCAGGCTGATCGGCCGTGCCAGGAGCCAGGTCCAATCTCCAGTGAGCGCGTTGCGTACCGGACCCGCGACTGCGACCGCACCTGGGCGCGGAGCTCGGTTCGGTGGCGGGATTGGCGCGGGCGACTGGATCCGCGGCCGCGGGCGCGCCGCCGCCCAGAGCGTGCCGTCGGGACGGACCAGGAGCAGATCGCGGAATGCGAAGGTCTCAAAGTTGAATGACCTCAGCAACCGCGTCGCCGATTGCTGATCGACCTCGCCGTTCTGGCTGCTGACCGCCGCGAACAGGGCAGGCAGGCTGGCCAGTGCGCCATCAACCTGCAGCAGTTGACGGTTGATCGTGTTCTCCACCACCAGCGCAGCGTTCTGCAACGTCGTGTCGGCAGCATGCAGGGCGGTCTGTCGTGTCCGTTCCAGCAGCAGGGCGCTGCCGCCGAACAGGGTGCCGAGTATGAGGATTGCCCCGAAAGCAACGCCCAGCCGCATCCGTTGCGCGGTCATCGTATGACTTCCCGCCGCGTGAAGAACGAGGGATTAATGTCGAAATATCCTTGCATTGACGTACCCGACAGCGCCTGCTTTTCCCACTAAGTCAAGTCGGGCCCGGGAAGTCCAGACCGAATGGACACGCCAATAAGTTCCACCCGCTCGTTTCTGCCACGCCGGGCTGGACCGCTACCCGAGACGACATGTGCAACCCCTGTGGCCCCGCCGCCATTCGCGCGATGATTGCGGAAACGTGGCGACACCGCATTGATCTGGATCAATGCCGGCCGCCTATTAAAGGTGCATTAAATTCTGCCTGCATTTGAGGGCTGCCCTTCGGTTGCCTACGGCGTCGTGCCAGCGGTTGTTGGGTCGCACCGTCAGCCGGCGGCAATTCCGATGACACTTTGGAAACAGGGAGCTTACGGTTCGCCATGTCGCATTTGCGAGCTGCTCAGCAGCCAACTCAATCCGATGCTGCATATTCGGAGGGCGTGGCCGTCCGGCGCCCGTCCGCAGCCGACATCCCCGGCCTCGCACTGGTCTTCTCGGAGATGCAATGTCATTACGGTCGCCCGGTATCCGACGCGACGGCCACGGCAGCGGCGACTCTGGCCTGCAAGCCGCCCATGAGCACCTTCGATCCGCACACCCTTGTGGCCCTGGCGGGCATGGAGCTCATCGGGTCCCTGGTCATGAACGTGACCTTCCCGGCATTGGAACTGACGCGGTCCCTCTATATTCGCGACCTTTACGTGGCAAAGACCATGCGACGGCATGGTGTGGGACGAGCGCTTGTGAAGGCGGCGGCGCGCCTCGCCCTCAGCGAGGGGTTCTCGGCGGTCGAATGGACCACTGACGCGGACAACATCGGGGCACGCAAGATGTACGAGGCGTGCGGAGCGACATGGCTGAACCGGACCTATTATCGCCTGTTCGACGACGCCCTGAAACACGCCGCTGGCTGAGAATTCTTGCCCCCGGGCGTTGCGAGCAGGTGCAGGCATGGCCGGCTCGTGCCAGCGCGGCCATTGTCGGCATCACGCGGTTCAGTCCGGCGCGGCCTTGATGCCAAGCGCGGGCGCCAGTTCCCGGTTCCATGCGTCAACGCAGTCGGAGCCGCACCGCTGTATCCAACTTGGCAGCACCGACTCGACCAACAGGCGCTCCCGCGTGGCCTCGTCCTGAGCCGTGACCGGCACCAGCTTCATGTGGCCAGCACTGTGTTCGTTGCCGCATTCGGGAGCGCCGATGTCGCAGGCCAGGCCGACCGCCGTCTCGCGATCCGCGGCGTCCCAGATCTCGCGCTCCAGGCCACTGATTGCCTCTCTCAGCGTCGCCCGCAGATCGGGTGGCAGCGCCTCCCACACTGCGGCGTTCGCGCCGAAGAACGACAGGCCCCAGCTTATCGCCATCGGGTAGATATAGGACGTGACGTTCGGCAGGCCGATTTCATTGCCGCTCAATGTGCCGGTGATGGCGCAATCGACCACGCCGGTCCGGATCGAGTTGACGATCTCGGCGAAGGGCGTCAGCACCGGTATCGCCCCCAATGCAGTCATCATTTCCGATTGCCCGACGGAAGAGGTGCGGATGCGCCGTCCGGCCAGATCGCTCAACCCGGTGAACGGCTTTGCGCAAAAGATGACCTGCGCGGGGTAGGCGTAGACCGCGAGCAGCTCAACGCCGAATTTCGCCCGCAGCATCTGCTGGAGATGTGGACGGTACAGCGCCACGGTTTTCCGCAAGGCCTGCATGTCGGGATTGAGCGCGGGCAGATCGACAGCATTGAGTTCGGGCTCGTCCCCCGATACGACGGCGAGCAAGGCAGTTCCGAACGGCACGATGCCCAGCCGCATCAGCTGCAGCATTTCCTGGCCAGGCAGGCCGCTGCGGTCGAATGCATGGACTTCCGCCTGGATGCGTCCGTTCGACAGGGCCTCGATACGATGTTCCCAGAATGGCTTCTCCAGACGCTCGTACTGACTGACGCCGGCCAGGCCGCCAACGACCTTCAGCTGCACCGGCTCGTCGGCACGGGCAGTGAAGATGGGCATTGTGGCTACCATCGCCATCACACTCGCGGCGGTAAGCCAACGTGCGGCGCGGCGTCCGAAACGGCTAAGGCAATCAGGCGGAGTTGCGCGATTGATCATTCGGTGCAGCCGCCTTGCTTGTCGTGCCGACCCTGCCAGCGCAGGAATGTTCATATGCTGCGCAGTCGAATTCGTCCGTTCAACCCAGCATTAGGCTACTTCCGTCGCCTCGTCGATGCTATCCCTCATTGCGAATCGAGACTTCCAATGCGCTTGGCCAGAGAGCGCCGGCACAACGTCTCAGGATAGGGTTCCGGGCAAGATGACCGCAGTGGTGACAGGCTATCGGTCGGGCAAGTTGGTCGGGCTCGGCTGCCTCCTCGTTACCGCAGTCGGCTGGGGTCTCAATTGGCCCGCGACGAAGTTCCTGCTGGAGGAGTGCCCGCCGCTCACAGCACGCGGCGTGTCCGGCATCGTGGCGAGCCTGGCCCTGGCCGCTCTCGCGACGTCCCGCGGCGAGACTCTGACGGTGCCGCATCACCTTCGGTGGCGTCTCATGTGGGCAGCGTTGCTCAATGTTAGCGCCTGGATGGGACTTACGACGCTATCGCTGCTCTGGCTCAACGCCGGCGAAGCGGCAACGCTCGCCTACACGATGCCCGTTTGGACAGCTCTGCTCGCGTGGCCGGTGTTGGGCGAACATCTGGTGCCGCGCAAGATTGTTGCCCTCGTGCTTGGCATCTGTGGAATTGCCGTAATGGTCGGTGGGAACCGGCTCAACATTGACGTAGCCAAGCTGCCCGGCGTGGCGATCGTGCTTGCGGCAGCGATGTTGTTTGCACTCGGTACGGTTCTTTCCAAGCGTTGGCGGATCCAGATGTCCCCGATCGCGCTGACGGCCTGGCAGGTCGGGATCGGGGCAATCCCTCTGCTTGGCGCGAGCGCCATCCTGGAGCATCCGCATCTCCTGGACATGGGATGGTTCGGCTGGGCCGCCTTGACCTATACGGCGGTTGTTTCGCTCGGGATCTGCTACCTGACATGGTTCGCAGCATTGCGGCGTGTCGAGGCGGGAACCGCGGCGATCGGAATACTCCTGACGCCGATCGTCGGAGTGGTGGCCTCAGCTATTGCACTCGGCGAGCCGCTTTTGCTGCCGCAGATCGCTTCACTTGCCCTTGTCATTGCCGGTGTCGTCCTCGCGGTGCGAGAGTGACACCAGTGGGTGAGGTCGAACAAAGCGGCGTGGCGCACGCGGGGACCTTGTTCGTGCTGAGAAAATCGATATCATTTCATTTGACGGTGCCAGGCAATACGCCGTTTTCGTGTCATGGCAACCTGACCGATCGGGAGTGCGCCACACATGTTGTTCGCCGTTATCCGTCATGACAAGCCTGGTTGCTTCGCTTTGAGGCAATCAGAGCGGCCGAAGCACCTTGTGTATCTTGAACGCGTCACGAGCTGCATCGCGTCAGGAGGCGCGCTGCTGGATGACAGCGGCCGGCAGAATGGTTCAATCCTGATCATCGACGTGGCGGACCGCGCGGCTGCGGAAGAGTTCGCGGCCACGGATCCCTATGTCGCAGCCGGGCTGTTTGCGAGCACCTACATCAGCGCCTTTCGACCCGTGTTCAAGGATGGCGCGCGAATCTGAGGGGCCGAGGTGAAATAGGTGGTCCAAGTGGCGCAGCGGTCACGCCCACCTCGTCATGGCCGGCGCAGGCCGGCCATCCACGTCTTCTCTTTGTGCTGGCGGCGAAGACGTGGATGGCCGGCCTGCGCCGACCATGACGATGAAGCATGAGGGTCGAATCTACCGGCAGGCCGTTTGCATGCACCCATGGCGCAGGCTGCCCGCGCCGTTCGGTACTCACCGCCATGCTGGGCGGTTTGAGCGCCGGCACTCTCGCTCCGGCGCGTGCCGACGCGCCGGACGATGCGGAATGGACCAGTTTCAAGACGAGGTTTGTCAAGGACGACGGCCGGGTCATCGACAATGCCAATGGCGGCGTGTCGCACAGCGAGGGCCAGGGCTGGGGGCTGTTTTTCGCCGTCGCATTCGATGATCGTGCCACCTTCGACCGAATCCACGAATGGACGCGACAGGCGCTGCGACGGCCGAATGATTCCCTGCATGCGTGGCGCTTTGTCCCGACGGATCGGCCGTCCGTGCGTGATCTCAACAATGCGACGGATGGCGATATTTTCATCGCAACTGCCCTCTCCCGGGCGGGGCGCCAATGGGCGCAACCGGCTCATTTGCATGCGGCTGCTGCAATCACCCGCGATATCCTGTCGCTGCTCGTGCGCCCGACCGGTTCGCGAATCGTGCTGCTCCCAGCAGTGCAGGGCTTCGAGACGAAGGCCGCGATCGTCGTGAACCCGTCCTATTATGTGTTCCCGATGATAGCGGAGTTGGCGAGGCTGGTACCTTCGGCACAATGGGATCGCGTCCAGAACGACGGCCGGGCCCTGATCGAACTGGGTCGCTTTGGCAAATGGGAATTGCCGTCGGACTGGCTGCGTATCAACAAGACAGGTGCAGCCTTGTCGCCTGCCCCTGGATGGCCGCCCAGATTCGGGTTCGACGCCATCCGCGTGCCGCTTTGGTACACGTGGCAAGGCCTTCCGATCGAGGCGCCGCAGCGCGCGATGGACCGCTACTGGTCTGCATTTCCCGACGACACTTTTCCAGCCTGGGTAAACCTGGAGACGGACCAGACGGCCCCCAATCGGGCCCCTCTTGGCATGGTGGCCGTCGCACAACTCACCCGCGCGGCTATGGGGCTTCGTGCAAAGCCGGACCTTCCGGCTGTCGCAGATGCCGCGATGTATTATGACGCTGCGTTGATACTTTTATCACGCCTCGCCTGGCAGGAGCGCCATCCGGCTTGAAATTGAATTCGATATATTGCGATGAATCCAACGAATTGGTTCATGGGCTTGCAAGATTTATTTGCATTCCGACAAGTTCCCATTTATCGAGTCGGCTTCTATCTTAATCGGATGCGATTCGAGAAATAAGCCGGCCGATATCATTTGTTTCCGGATCATCACAGCACAAGGGAGCAGATGTTGGCCACGCCAAGTGATGCGGATGTCGAACGGGCCGTCGCCGCGTTCGGTGCACCGTCGATGCCCTATCGAACCTTCCGAGTTGAGCCTCCGACGCCCAATGCCGCTGCACAGAGCCAGAGTACTGCTGTGGCGTTCCCGCTGCTGGCTGCTGCGTTGCCCGAAACGGCAGGCGTTCCTGCGCCGGCGCCTCCCCCCGCAACTGCAACAGCGACGCCGGTCGCGGACACGCCGTCATCTCCTCCCCAGGGCGCGGAGGCTTGGCCGTCGCCAGTGGCCACGTCGCTGCCACCCGAACCAGCAGCCCCAATCCCGACCGATCAGGAGCCGGCTTGGCGCGGTACCGGGGTCAGACAGGCAGCACACGAACAGGCGGTACGCAGCACACCGCTCGCCTCGGTGTTCCGCATGTTGCGCGGCGAACCGATCCGGCGCGACAAGCCGCCCGAGCCGCGGCCAGGTTTGTTACAGGATGTATTGCGACGCCTTTGATCATGGCTGAACCGTATTGCCGGACATCAAGTAACTCCATTACCGACCCAGCAGGACCCGTGACGCAGTGTGACGCATGGCTCTGATCTGCTTCGCCTCACCCAAAGGTGGCGTCGGCAAGACCACGCTCGCCGCCAACGTCGCCAGCGGCCTGTCACGAGCCGGCCGGAAGGTGATCGCGCTCGATCTCGATCCGCAGAACGCCCTTCGGCTGCACTTCGGAGTGGCGCTGGGCGACCGGAGCGGATTCACCCACCAGTTGCTCCAGCAATCGGACTGGCGTGCCGCGTTGCGTCCGACCGCCACCGGCGTCGCACTTCTCGCATACGGCCACACCGACATGCCAAGCGCGATGACCCTCGCTGCGACCGTCACGCATAGCCCTGCGCTGCTGCACGGTCCGGTCCGCGACATGCTGGCGAATCCGGAGGTCTGTCTGGTCGTTGACACTCCGCCCGGCCCATCGGCGTTGCTTGCCGCCTTGCTGCCGATGACTGATCTGCTACTGACGGTCCTGCACGTGGATGCAACGTCCGTGTCGCTGATCCCCGCCATCGACAGCGGCGACACATACGGGGGCGACGGCGATAGCAAATCGGTGCGCCATGCCGATCAGGGCTTCATCCTGAACCAGTTCGACCCACGGACCCGCTTGGGCGGCACCATCGCCGACGCTGCTTCACGACACCTCGGCGCACGCCTGCTCGGCATCGTCTATCGCGACGACCATGTGTCCGAGGCGGTCGCGGCACAGAAGGTGCTGGCCGATTATGCCCCCGCCGCGAAGGCGACGCAGGATATCGGGCAGATCACCCGCGCTATTCTGGCCCGCCTGACGCAAACACAGCCGACCCCGGCAAGCCAGCCGAGGAAAGGCTGGTTGTTTGGGGCGCGGCGATGAGACGCCTTCTCCTTCGCCTGCTGCGCGGCAGCACGGCGACGCCCCGGATCCTGGAATGGATCGTCATCGCCATATCCGCGGTGTTCGGGTTGGGGCTGGTGCTGGTCGCCGCGACAGTCAATCTGGATCCGGTGCAGCAATCGGTGCTGGCGTGCGCCACCGCGGTGGCGTTCCTGATATGCAACCGCATCCCCGGGAGGCAGATGACACTGTGTCTCACCGTGCTCTCGGCACTGGTGTCGCTGCGCTACATCATCTGGCGCTTTACGGAAACGCTGGAATTCAACACGCTGCTGCAAGGTGTGTTCGGTACCGGGCTCGCGATGGCGGAAGCCTACGCGATCATTGTGATGGCACTGGGTTACATCCAGACCGTCTGGCCGCTGGAGCGGAAGCCGACGCCGCTGCCGGCCGATCCGACGACCTGGCCGACGATCGATGTCTATGTGCCGACCTACAACGAAGAACTGTCGATCGTGCGCGCCACGGTGCTGGCCGCGATGGCGATGGACTGGCCGCATGGCAAGCTTCAGGTTTATGTGCTGGATGACGGGAGGCGACAGGAGTTCCGCGATTTCGCGGAAAGCTGTGGCGCCGGCTACATCATCCGGCCAGACAACGCGCACGCCAAGGCCGGCAACCTGAACCACGCGATGACACTGACCGACGGCGAATTCATCGCCGTGTTCGACTGCGACCATGTGCCGACGCGCGCCTTCATGCAGTTGACCGTCGGCTGGCTCGTGCGGGAGCCGCAGATGGCGTTCATCCAGACGCCGCACCATTTCTACTCGCCCGATCCGTTCCAGCGGAATCTGGCCGCCGGTACCCGGGTGCCGCCGGAAGGCAATCTGTTCTATGGCCTGGTGCAGGACGGAAACGACTTTTGGAATGCGGCATTCTTCTGCGGCTCATGTGCGGTGATCCGCCGCACCGCGCTGGAATCGATCGGCGGCTTCGCGACCCAGACGGTGACCGAGGACGCGCATACCGCGCTCCGCCTGCACCGGAAAGGCTGGCAGTCGGGCTATCTGAAGCTGCCGCTGGCTGCCGGATTGGCAACGGAGCGGCTGATCCTGCATGTCGGCCAGAGGATGCGCTGGGCGCGCGGCATGCTGCAGATATTCCGGCTCGATAATCCGATGCTCGGCAGGGGCCTCAGCATTGGCCAGCGTCTCTGTTACCTGAACGCCATGGCGCATTTTTTCTTCGCGGTGCCGCGCGTGGTGTTCCTCACGGCTCCGCTGGCCCTGTTGCTGTTCAACCAGAACATCATCGCCGCGTCGCCGTTTGCGATCATTGCCTACGCCCTGCCACATCTTTTCCACTCGGTCGCGACCAACGCACGCATCCTGAGGAATTGGCGGCATTCGTTCTGGAGCGAGATCTACGAAACGGTGCTGGCGCTGTTTCTGGTGCGTATCACCGTCGTGACGATGCTCAGCCCGCGCCGCGGGCGATTCAACGTCACCGACAAGGGCGGTCTGCTCGGCAGCGGCTATTTCGACATGTCCGCCGTTTACCCGAACCTGGTCCTGTGCGGCATCCTCGTCCTGGGTCTCGGGCGTGGGCTGTTCAGCCTGCTGGTACAGCACACCACCAGGCTGGAGTTCCAGGCGCTGTTGTTGAACTCGATCTGGGTAACGTTCAGCCTGCTCGTCGTGCTTGCGGCCATCGCGGTCGGGCGGGAGACGCGGCAAATCCGCAATCGCGCCCGCATCCGGGCGCGGCTTCCGGTTGTGGCCTGGCTGCCGGATGGCCGCGCCGTCCAGGGCAACAGCCACAACCTCTCGCTCGGCGGCAGCGCATTGATCATCGATCGGCCCGACGGCGTGGCGCCCGGCTGGAAGGTCGAACTTGAATTCGCCCTGGGCGGCGAACGATTGCAGTTGCCGGCGGTAATCCAACGCTGGGGGCGCCAGTTCCTGCAGGTGCGTTGGCACCTTGCGGATATCGCTGACGAAAGCCGGGTGGCGCAACTCGTATTCGGGCGGGCCGATGCCTGGCTGGACTGGGACAACTATCCGGTCGATCGGCCGCTGGCCAGTTCGTGGCACGTGATGGTGAGCATCGGCGGACTGTTCCGCCCGCGCGGACGTTCGATCGCGATCCCGGATTTGCCGACGGCGCCTTCAAGGACACCGTCGACGGAAGCAATACTGGCGCGCCAAAGCCTGATACTGCGTCCGCGCAGCGCCGCGGGCGTCGTGATGCTGCTGGTCTGCGGATTATTCGGCATGCCTCCGCAGCCGGCGCACGCGCAGCCGGCGCACGCGCCGCCGGCGCCCACAGTGACTCTGCCGAATGTGCCGTTGCCGTCCCTGCCGGCGCCGCGGCCACAGATCCGGTTGCCTTCCGCGGCGGAGACCCAGGCGGCAGAGTCGCCAGGCGATACGCGCACCGTGGTGTTCTCCCTGCGCGATCTTGGCGCGACCGAACCAATGACGATGCGAGGCACCAGCACGATCCAGGGCCTCCTGTTCGGCGTCCGCGGGGACGAGGTCGTGACCGATGCGCGCCTCTCGCTCAGTGGCGCGATGTCGCCGGCGCTGCTCCCCGATTTCAGCAACGTCACGGTGACGCTGAACGAGCAGTATGTCGGCACGATTCCGGTGAATGCGAACCGCCCCGAGTTCGGCCCGCTGGAAATGCCGGTCAACCCGGTGTTCTTTCAGGATCGCAACCGGCTGAATTTCCGATTCACGGGCCGCTACACGCCGGAGTGCAATGATCCGCTCAGCGGCCTGTTGTGGGCGACGATCTCTGATACGTCCACGCTCACGCTGACCATGGCACGACTGCCGCCGCGCCGGGATCTGGCAAGGCTGCCGCTGCCGCTGTTCGATGAGAATGTGCGGCAGAAACTGGTGCTGCCGTTCGTGCTGCCTGCCAACCCGACCAACGCGACCTTGCAGGCCGCGGCGATCGTCGCTTCCTGGTTCGGCAAGCTCACCGATTTCCGCGGCGCAAGCTTTCCGGTCGCGGCCGAGCCGCCGCAGGAAGGCAACGCGGTGCTGGTCATCGTCGGCCGCGACGCGCCGTCGGGGCTCGGTCTGCCGGCTATAAGCGGCCCCACGATCGCCGAGATCCCCAATCCAAATGACAAGCTGGCCACGCTGCTGGTCGTCGCCGGCCGCACCGCCGCCGAGACCATTGCCGCCGCCAACACGCTTTCTTTGGGCAGCCGCCTGCTGAGCGGCGAAAAGGCCAATGCGCAGGCCATCGCCCTGCCGGTGCGCAAGCCATATGACGCGCCGGCCTGGATTTCCACCGACCGGGCGGTGCAGTTCGGTGAACTGGTCGATGCGTCGGTCTTGCAGGGCACCGGCTACGTGCCCGGCACGTTCCATGTGCCGTTCCGCACCGCTCCCGATCTGTACACCTGGCGTCGCCGTCCGTTCCAGGCGGACATACGGTTCCGCGCGCCGCCCGGCCCCGCGGTGGATGTCGCAGCGTCGCGACTGGACGTCAGCATCAACAGCATTTTTCTGCAGAGCTTTTCACTGGCGCCGGCGGACACGACACGCGATTGGGTGATGCGGAACCTCGGATACTCGCAGCCCGTGCGGAACGGATCGACGCCAGTCCCGCTCTACACCGTGTTCGGGGAAAACGACCTGCAGCTCTTTTTCGATGCGCGGCCGATGCAACGCGGCGATTGCGTGGCAATCCCGGAAGACCTGCACATGTCGGTCGATCAGAGCTCCACGCTCGATCTCAGCACGGCGTACCACTTCACGACGCTTCCCAATCTGGCATTCTTCGTCAACTCCGGCTTTCCGTTCACCCGCATGGCGGATCTGTCGGAGACAGCGGTGGTGCTGCCGCAGCAGCCCAGTCCGGTGGAAGTGAGCGCATTCCTGGATTTGATGGGGAATCTTGGCGCGCTGACGTTCCAGCCGGCAAACCGGGTCAGCGTGCTTCGGCCGGACGCACTGTCGCCGTTGCCCGACAAGGATCTGCTGGTGATCGGCACGCTTGCGCATCTCGGCGCCGCATCCGGTCTGCTGGCACGCACCCCATATCGCGTTGACGGTGACAGCCTGCATGTTCTGCTCACGGGTGCTCTGGGGACCGTCTGGCACCTGTTCGGAGACCGCACCGACGCTGCGCGGCAATCAGCCGACGCGGCATTGACCACCCCGTTGGGCGAGGGTGCCGCGGTGATGATCGGCGGTCAGGCCCCGGAAGGCCATCGACGCTCGGTCGTGGCGCTGCTGGCAGGTTCGCCGCAGGGGCTTGAGGCCATGGTCGAGGCGATGCGCAATGCCAGACAGGCGCCCGACATCCAGGGCGACCTGGCTTTGCTGGCGGGTGGAACGGTCACGTCGTACCGTGGCGGCGGAACCTACACGGTGGGCGAGCTCCCGTTCTGGCTGTGGCCTGAATGGTGGCTGCAGGACAAACCGGCAGCGATTTTCGGCATCATGCTGCTTGCAGCAGCCGTCATGGGAACGTGCCTCTACCGAGTGTTTCGATGGCAGGCCAGCCGACGCGTCGCGCGCCGGCGTGCGACGCCAGGGTGATGAGATGATCCGATCAGCTGCGCGTTCAGCCGTCCTGCTTGCCGCATTGGCCGCCAGCGCACACGCGCAAGCGCCCACCGTCCAGCCGGGCGCCTCGGCGCCTGGCACTGCGACACCGAGCGCGGCGGCAAAGGTGCTGCTGGACCAGGCCAACTACTGGCGTGCGCAGAACCGACCGCAGGATGCCGAACGCGCGCTGGACCGACTGTTGCTGTTGGAGCCGGACAATGCCGATGCGCTCGGGCTGGTGGCCCAGCTCCAGGCCGAGCGGGGTGATCGCGCGGCGGCACAGGCCAGCCTGACTCGTCTGCGGACAGTGCGTCCCGACGATCCGCGCATCGCCACGGCGGAGCAGGCGATCCGGCTGGGAAGCATCGATCCTGCCGGACTGGCCGAGGCGCGTCGGCTGGCGCAGGAGGGACACAACGCGGAGGCGGTCGCGCGCTATCAGCGCCTGTTCCGCGGCAGCGAGCCGCCCGCCGGCTTGGCGGTCGAGTACTATGAGACGCTGGCCGGAACGCAGGGCGGCAGCGAAACCGCGCAGGCCGGGCTGGCCCGCGTGGTGGCGGCCAATCCAAACAACCTGCGCGCCCAGCTGGCCTACGCGCAGCTGCTCACCTACCAGGAGCCGACGCGCGCCGAAGGCATCCGGCGGTTGGCCGCGCTGGCGCAGAGCCCCGAGATTGCCGCGGCGGCCGGCAAGGCGTGGCGGCAGGCACTGGAGTGGCTGCCGGTCGATGCTCCCAGCATTCCGGCGTATCAGGGCTGGCTGACCGGACATCCGACCGACGGCGGGATCAGTGGGCTGCTGGAGCAGGCGCGCAACCCGCGCCGCACGCCGGCCGACGAGGCCGCTGCCACACGGAGCGCAGGGTTCGCGGCGCTCAACAGCGGCCAGATCAAGGAGGCGGAAGCGGCCTTCCAGGCGGCGTTGGCGAAGAACCCGCAGGACCCCGATGCGCTCGGCGGCCTGGGGCTCGTGCGGCTGCGCCAGGGAAACGCCGCCGAAGCGCGGACCCTTCTGTCGCGGGCCATCGCCGCCGATCCCCAGCACAAGGCGCGCTGGGAACAGGCGCTGTCCGGCGCCAGCGTGGGCGAGGACTACGCAGCGGCGCGGACTGCGATCCAGCGCGGCCAGCTGGACGCGGCGGAGCGACAGCTTCGCGCGATCATTTCCCGGGGTGGCGACGTGGCTGGCGCTCAGGCGATGCTCGCCGATGTGCTGAGCCGGCGCGGCGATCTGGCCGGCGCGGAAGCTCAGTACCGCGCCGTGCTTGCCCGCCAGCCGAACAATGCGGACGCACTGGTGGGGCTGGCGCAGGTGCTGGGCAAGCAAGGTCGCAGCGCCGAGGCGGAGGCGATGCTGGACCGGGCGCAGAGTGCCGGCGACAACCGCGCCGTGGGTCGTATTCGCGCCGATGCGCTGCGTCAGCAGGCGGCGGCGGCGCAGGACCCGACGGTCAAGGAGGCGCTGCTGCGCGCGGCGGTTGGGGCGGACCCGAACGACCCATGGACACGGCTCGATCTCGCCCGGACGCTGTCGGCGGCCGGCAAGAAACTGGAAGCTCGCCAGGTCATGGCCGAGGTAACCGGCGCCGCCCATCCAAGCGTCGATGCGCTGCGGGCAGGGGCCCTGTTCGCCTCCGAGGACGGCAGGCCGAACGATGCGACGGCCTTGATCGATCGCCTGCCTGCCAGTGCGCGCACAGCCGACATGCGTGCCCTGCTGGCCCAGGCGCAGTTGCAGACTGAAATCCGCAACGCGATGAGCCTGCGCGCGATAAGCCCGGCCGCCGCGCGCGAAAAGCTGATGACCCTGGCCGCACAGCCTGACCCCGACGGCGCCCGCGGCGTGGCGATCGCTCGCGCGTTTTTGGAGATGGGCAACCCGGCCGCTGCGCGCGAGGCGCTGGCGACCGCTCAGGCAGCGACCCGGACGCCGACCGCGGCACAGCGCATCGCCTATGCGGGCATCCTGCTCCAGGCGGGCGACGAGCGCGGCGCCCAGATCCTGATCCATGCGCTGGACGCCTCGACTGGCCTCACTGCGCAACAGACCGCCGATCTGAACAGGCTGCGCGCCGGGTCGGCAATTCGCCAGGCCGATACACTGAATACCGAGGGCCGCCAGGCGGACGCCTACGACGTTCTGGCGCCGGCGCTGTCACGCGACCCGAGCGATCCGGGCCTGAACATGGCGCTGGGGCGGCTGTATGCGCGCGACGACAGGCCGGGCAAGGCGCTCGCGATCAACCAGGCGCTCCTGAAGCGCGACCCGGCTAATCTGGATGCGCGCCGGGCCGCGCTGGACGCCGCAATTCAGGCGCGGGACTGGACGCGCGCGGAGGCGCTGGTGAACGAGGGCAAGCGCCTGGCGCCGGATGATCCGCGTACATGGATGATGTCGGCGACGCTGAACCGTGCGCGCGGCAACACGCGGCGGGCGCTGGAGGACCTGAAACAGGCACAGGCGCTGCGGCGGCAGGAGGTCGGCGCCGACCTGACCACGCCTGGCGCGGAACCCACGCGGATCTACCAGACCGTCGCACAGGATGAGCCGCTCGCACCGATGTCCGGCAATCCGTTCCGGCGCGGTGCGGCGCCAACGCCGCAAACCAGCTTCGCGCCGAGCCTGCCGGCGCCTGTGCCGAGCGACCCGTTATCGCAGGACATCGACCGCCAGATCGTCGCGTTGCAGGAGGACCTCGCCCCGAAGCTGACGATCGGGCCGGCGTTCCGGTTCCGCACCGGCACCACCGGACTGGACCAGCTCAGCGAGGCGGCCGTGCCGATTGCTCTGCTGGTCCATCCACTGGACCGCGGGCAACTCAGCGTGCTGGCGACGCCGACCTTCCTGTCGGCCGGCCAGGTTCCCGGGGACACCCAGAGCCAGCGGCTGTTCGGCACCGGGGCGCTCGGCAACACCCCTGTGCCGCCCAGCCAGCACGCCCAGGGCGTCGGACTGTCGGTCGGCTACGAGATGGATTGGCTGAAAGCGGACATCGGCAGCTCGCCGATCGGCTTCCAGCAGGAGAACGTCCTCGGCGGATTGGAAGTATCGCCGCAGATAGCCGATGGCGTGCGGCTGCGCGTGTTGGGCGAACGGCGTGCGGTCACCGACAGCGTGCTGTCCTATGCCGGCACCCAGGATCCGGCCACCGGCATCCGCTGGGGTGGAGTGATCCGCGAGCGTGGCCACGCGCAACTGGAAATGTCGGTCCGGGAAGCGAATTTCTATGCCGGCGGCGGCTACGCGGCACTGAATGGCCTGAATGTCGAATCGAACACGGAATACGAGTTCGGCGCCGGCGGCTCCTATCCGATCTGGAAGGGGCAGAGCAACAACGAGGTGCGGATCGGGCTCGACCTGGTGTATTTCGCCTACGACAGGAACCTGCGCTTCTTCTCGCTGGGGCAGGGCGGGTATTTCAGTCCGCAATCCTACTTCGCCTCGCTGTTCCCGGTACGCTACACGTCGAAGAGCGACGATTTTGACTGGTCGATTGGCGGATCGGTTGGCTATCAGGTTTACAACGAGAACTCGTCCCCCGTGTTTCCGGACAATGCCAGCTTGCAAAGCCAGTTGGTGGCGCTCGCGGCCACTACGCCGGGATTGCTGACCTCGTATCCCAGCCACAGCGCATCGGGCATAGTCGGTGGCGCGGAGGGTTCCTTGGACTACCGAGTGAGCGACAACTTCCGCATTGGCGGGCGCGCCAGTTATCAGCACGCCGGCAATTGGAGCGAGACGATAGGCACAGTGTTTGCCCGCTACATCTTCACCGGAGCAGCGCCGTGAGCACATTTTGGGGCGCCGCCGCGGACGAGGTCCCCGCATCGGACCCGGTACGTCCGACGGGATGGCGCGTGTTCCTGCGCGGCCTGGCGCTGGAGATGGAGGCGCAGGCCGGTCCCGCCGCAACCGCTGCGGTGCTGCGCGGCGTCGGACAGCAGATGGCGCGGCTGATGGCGTTGCCGCCGGTCGGTTCGATGGAAGCACTGGAAATGGAGATGAACGCGGTGCTGGCAGAGATCGGCTGGGGCGGCGTGCGCCTGGCGATGAACGAGGCGGACCGCTGTGTTGTGCTGACCCACACCGGACTGCCGCGCATCGGGTCTGCAGGAGAGCCCGCCGGAAGCTGGCTGGCGCCCGTTCTGGAGGGTCTTTATCAGGCCTGGATGGGACAGCAGCCCGGAGCGGACGAGCAGTTGCGTGCGCGGATACAGAGTTGCGGGAGTGCGATCACCATCCGATACGGACGGCTGTAGCGGACAGACCTGGAATTGTTGATCCGGTTACCGTGCTCGACCGTTTCGCGGGAGTTGCCGCTTCGCGGGAGTTGCCGCTTCGCGGGAGTTGCCGCGGCATGGCGTGGCTGCATCGCTCCGTCCAGGCGAATCCCACGCCGAGGCGCGCTGGGGTGCTTGCCACCGTTTATGCGCTCGCGGTGCACGGTACGCGCGTCTTTCCGCCCTTATCGCCTACTGCGGAATGCGAAGTCCTGAAGTCACGATGAATCGGGCAGACCACTCAGCCCTTCACCCCGCCCAACGTCAGGCCACTGCTCATGCGGCCGCGGAATGCGTAATAGATCGCAAGCGGCGGCAGGGCATAGACGATCGCTGTCGCCATCATGTAGTTCCACGGTGCCTCATCGCTGTTGAGGAATTGCGCCAGCGCCACCGGCACGGTCATGCTTCGCTTCGACGACAACAACAGGAACTGGTACAGGTATTCGTTCCACGCCAGCAGCAGCGCATAGGTGCCGACTGCGACCAGCGCCGGCGCCATCAGCGGCAGGTAAATGCGAAGATAGATTTGCGTCGGCGACGCGCCGTCGATCCGAGCCGATTCGTCGAGCTCGATCGGAATGCTTCTTCCGTATTGCGAAAAGATGAAGATCCCATACGGGGTCGCGAACGTCACTTCCGCGGCAATGACCGACCAAAGGTTGTTCGACAGGCCGTAGGCCTGCATGATCCGATAAAACGGGATCGCCAGAAACGAAGCCGGAATCACATAGGTAAGCAGCGCCGCATTGCTGACCAGCCAGCCGTAGCGGATGCGCATCCGGCCGATCGAAAAGCTTGCCAACGAGCCAATGAACAGGGTCAGGAACGTCGTTGCTGCGCCGACATAGAGGCTATTGCCGAACTGATGCCAGAAATACTCGAGGTACCAATAGCCTTCGGTGACGACGATCCAGAAGCTGGCGAGCGAAGGGTGCGGCGGCCAGACGGAATCCGTGAATACGTCGCCGTGCGACTCAAGCGAGACCAACACCATGTTGTAGAGCGGGATAACCGTCCAAACGACGAGCAAAGCGCCGAATGACATCGCCGCAGCCTCAGCCAGGTAAGCCCGGCGGCGCGCCGCCCGACCTGCTCGCCCTGCTGCCGCATGCCTCGGCGCGGAAACCGGACCCAGCGTTGTCGTGCTCATAGCTGCACCTCCGCCGTCTTCAGCCTACGCATCAACACGATCACCAGCGGGATCATCAGCGGCAATGCCGACATCACCGCCGCCACTCCCAGCCGCGGTTGCGCGAGATCGAAGGCGTCGCGGATGCCCAGCGTCGCCAGGACATGTGTCAAGTTGGCTGGCCCGCCGCCGGAGACGAAAAACACCGAGTTAAAGTCGCCAAGGGTGAAGATCGTCGAAAGCAGCGTGCAGATCAGATACAAATTCGCGAGCAGTGGGAAGTTGATATGCACGAACTGGCGCCAGCCGGTCGCACCGTCCACCTTGGCCGCATCGTACAGGTCCTGCGGGATGGCCATTCTTCCGGCGAGCAGGATCACAGTCCAGAACGGCATCCACTTCCAGATGTGGGAGTATATGGCCGACCCGAGCGCGAGCCAGCGGCTGTTCAGCCATGATGGGCCGTCGACATTGAACAACTGAAAGATCGCGTTGTTGATCAGGCCCCACTCTCCGTTCAGCATCCAGTGGATCGAGATGAACGTAGGCAACGCTGGCACCGCCCACGGCAGCACGTAGATCATCAACAAGGCTTTCACCCACCAGCCGCGCCGCATGAAGTAGCCCGACAGGAGCAACGCACAGAACATCTTGAGATTAACCGCGAAGGCGAGAAACAGCAGGGTGTTGACCACTGTGCTCTGGTAGATCGGATCGGAAATTAGGTCGGTATAGAGGGACGGATTGCTCCCCATCCAAAGCCCATAGAGGGCCGGATAGACGACAAAGGTCACGAACACGGCAACATAGGGGACGAGGAAGGCGATCGCCCAGGAGTACTCCGAACCCTTGAGCCGACCTCGCAGGTGACGCCAGGCTGTGTCGCGCCATAGCGTTACGGGAGGTGAAAACTCGATGACCGATGCGCTGGCCACGGGTGCCTCCTAGCTCTGCAGGATCGGGTATTTCGAGAAGATTTCAGTGATCCGCTTGAACGCCTTGTCTGCCGCCGCTTCGGGCGACATTCCAGCGTTCAGGATGTCGAACCAGGCTGTGCTCCAGACGTGCTCGCTTTGCACCTGGGCATAGGCCGGGTTGAAGGCCCAATAGGCCGGCACGGTCAGTCCGAGCACACCCTGCTGGGTGTAAGCTGCCCGGTGCGGATCTGCGAACCACCATGGATCATTCCGGACGGTCGCGGGCATGACCGGGATGTTGCGTCCCAGCCCGACCTTCAGCCAGTCGTTATTGACCTGCGGTTGAATGAAATATTTCAGAAAATCCTTGGCCACGTCGATGTTCTTGGCTCCCTCCGGAATCAGCGCATTGACCGGGGTAAGCAGACTCGGCACCGGCGTGCCCTCGTTGCTGAGGGGCAGGCCCATCGTGACGATGTCATCGTAATCCTGCCGGTCCTTGATGATGGCAACCTCGGTCGAGATGGTGCCGTCAAGATCCATCACGACCTGCTTGGCGTGGAAGGCGTTATTATCATCGGCGTCGTTCCAGTTGACCGCCCCTGGCGGCACAAAGCCCTCCTTGTACGCGGTGGCCGGGTAGGTCAGCGCCTTGATCACCGCTGCCTTGACCTTCGGTTCGTCAAGATGCAGCCGGCCATCGTTGGTGACGATGTCCTGCCCGCCATTGGCGATCAGGAAGTAATTGTACAAGCTATTGGGATCGACACCGTTGGCCGTGATCTGGAAGCCGAGCCCATACACGTTGCGCATGCCTTGCGCACGTAACTTCTTCTGCACGCCCTTGAAGAAATCGTAATATGCGTCCCAGGTCTTCGGGATGTCCTCCATCTTGTAGCCCGCCTTCTCGACCAGCGGCTTCCAGATGTGGTTCGGCAACACCGCGCCGGTATAGGGCACGCCGTAAAAGCCGCGCCGCTTCGTGATGCTGTTGTAGCACTGCGCGGACAGCAGCGCCGTCTCGCTATATTGCGACCTTTGCGTCTCGACGACATCGGCAACATCGACGAGTTTGCCCTGCCAGGCATAAAGCGCCACGATCTCGGCCGGGGTGGCCGTGAACAGATCCGGCACCTCGCCGCTGGTGATAGCCGAGACGATCTTTTGGCGCGCCGGTGCATAGGGGATGATGCTGTAGTCCATCGTATTGCCGCTGGCTTTCTCGTACTCCGCGACCACTTTGCGGAACGAGACATCCTCCTCCTGAGCAAAGCCCTGGACCCACCACACGGTCGCGGTCTTGGCTGCGGCATTGGCAATGAAAGGACGCGCGAGTGCTGCACCAGCAACCACGCCCAGAGAAGCGCGAATCGCCTCGCGCCGGCTCAGGTTTCCCATGTCCGTTTTCCGTCCCTGTCAACGACGCGCTCCATCATCGGCGCGTTCTAGTAGTTTTGCGTCAGCGTGCCTCTTAGGCTCGCTCCGCCAAAATTTCAACTGCTAATTGCGAGACCGGACGTCGATCAGACAGTCTCGCCGATTCGTGACTACAAGGGCATACCGTTTGAAGCCGACGAGGCGGCGCGTGGCGCGGCTTCCTATTTGACTTCTGTTCGATCTATGCGACGCGCACCCGCGAAAACCTCGCCTGCAACGACCCCACCAGCCCCTGGGGCAGGAAGATGATGAACACCACCAGCAACGTACCGTAGATGATGTTATCCCACCCGACCGCGCCGATCCCAAATCCGATGCGCAGCCCTTCCGCCAGCAGGATGGTGATGAACGCCCCCACTGTCGGGCCTAGCAACACATAGATCCCGCCCACCACCGCGGCGAACACCATTTGCAGCGACACCGAAATCCCGCTGACCGTGTCAGGTGAGATGAACATCTGATACTGGCAATAGAGCGCGCCGGCGAACGCGGTCATCGCCGCGCTCAACAGCGTTATCTTCAGCTTTTCCCGCGTCACGTGCACGCCGGCCGCGGCCGCCGCGTCCTCGTCCTCGGCGATCGCCTCCAGCGCGTAGCGCAGCATGCTGCCTTCGACGCGCCAGCGGATGAACAACGCCACCGCCCACACGCCCAGCGCGATCAGGAACCATATTGTCTTGTCGGTGAACTGCAGCGCATAGATCAAGTTTCCCCCATTGTAGCGCTGCGGCGTGTAGCCGAGCGATCCTCCGGTGAAGTCGCGCGTGGCGGTGATCACCTGCAGCACGATCGCACTCAGCGCCAGCGTCACCAGGGCGAAGTAGTGGCCGATGATGCGGAAGCGAAAGCAGGGATACGCAATCAGCAGTGCGACGGCGCAGACGACAAGCATTGCAACGGGGATGCCAAGCCACGGCGTCAGATGAAAATGGTTCCACAGCAACGCTGTGACATACGCGCCGATCCCCATGAACCCGCCATGGCCGAGCGACACCAAACCGAAGCGACCCATCACCGACCAGGACGTGTACATGGAAGACCAGATCAGCACGATGATCAGAATATGCAGCGGGTAGGGCGCGTTATACACGAACGGCAGCGCCACCAGTCCCGCGCCCACGACCCACGGCAGCTTTCGGTTCATGCGCGGCGCGCCAGCAGGCCTTTCGGCTTGGCGAACATCATCGCGATGAAGAACGCGAACGCGAACACGTAGCCCCATTCCAGGTCCAGATAGAGACCGCTCACCGAGATGATCTCGGCGAACACGAACGAGGCAACGAAGCCGCCGATCATGTTGCCCAGCCCGCCGAGCACGCAGATCATGAACGTGGTCGGCCCGAAGGTCAGGCCGAGGAACGGGTGCACGTCGTATTGCAGCACCAGCAGGGTGGCCGCGAGCCCCGCCAGCGCGCCGCCGATCGCCGATGTGATGACGTAGATTCGTCGTGCGTCCACGCCCATCAGCGGCATGATCTGGCGATCCTGGGCGATCGCGCGGATCGCCGTGCCGGTATAGGTGCGTGCGAGAAACAGGTACAGCACGATCATGCCGGCCAGCGCCGCGCCGAATGCCAGCAGCCTCGCGTAGCTGATGAACATCTCGGAGATCTGCAGCACCGGCAGCCTGATGCCGAGGTTACGAAAATCGATGCCGAACATGACGGTGGCGGCGCTTTGCAGCAGGAACAGCACGCCGCCGGTGGCCAGCAGCTGATTGATCGGCGCCGCGCCGAGCAGGGGCGCGATCACGAGCAGGTGCAGCGCGACGCCGAGCCCGCCGACGCCAATGATGCAGATCACTGCCGCGATCAGATACGGCACGTGATAGACCGCGAACAGGTAATACATGCCGTACATGCCCAGCATGATAAGTTCGGCGTAACAGATCCACACCACGTCGATCACGCCGAAGATCAGATTCAGCCCGACGCCAGCAGCGCCAGGACGCCGCCCAGCAGCACGCCGTTGATAAGCGCCTCCAAAAGATAGATGTCGAAGATATCGAACATCGCGCGGCTGTTTCCCCCGGTCGTCTTCTGATTTTCAGTGCATGGCGAAGCCGTGTCCATCGCTCGGGTGAACGGCTCCCTGCCGCTGTTGCGGTCCGCCGTGCTGCGGAACGGCCGGCCGCTGCACGGACGGCGGCGGTGGCGGACGCATGACGGGCTGTACCGGCCGGTTCAGTTGCATGACGGGTGGACGCGCCACCGGTTGCACCGGTCGGCTCCACTGCTCGACCGGCGGGTGGAATCCCGGCTGCATCGCGCGGTTCATCTGCCAGTTCGGCACCTGGACGTTCGGCCTGGCGAATGCGTCCGCCGGTTGCGGAATGCGACCCGGACCCCATACGACCGGACCTGCTGGCGGGCGGACCGGGCGCCCGGCCATGCCGGCCGGGGGCGGACGCCAGATTTCGGTCTGCATCGCCGTCCGATTCACGTTCATGTGGTTCATATGGTCGAACCGGTCCTTGTCGATGTGGACCTCGTGACGGTGAAATTTCAGCCGGGCAAACCCGAACAGCGAGCCCACCACAACCACCCCGGTCGCGAAGCCATAGCCGCCAAGATAGCTGGTGTCCGGCATGTAGCCGAACGGCGGGGGAATGTACACTGGCTGGTATTCCGGGTAGGGCCACGCACCATAGACGATCGTGGGATTGTAGACCGGCACATAGACGACGGTCGGGTTCGACGGTTCGATCGAGATCGTGCCGTCGTCCTCGACCACGTTCTGCTGCGCGGTCGACTTCAGCGTGCCACTCGCCTGCGCCTGGTGTCGCAGTTGCTGGATCGAATTCATCACGTCGGCTTGCTGGGTGGCGAACGCGTAGCCAAGCTGTTGCATCCAGTCGAGGTCGCTGTTCAGCATCGCCACGACCTGCGGGAACGGCACCAGGGACTTCACGCTGGGATCCCACGGCAGCGGTTCCAGTGCCTGAGCCAAAGCGTCGCCCTGGAGGTTGTCGTGGCCCAGTTGGTTGTACCAGCGCGATGCCTCGACCACCTGCAAGGGATACGTCGATGCCATGAGGATCTGCGTGAGCAGGGCATCGGGATAGAGCGCGATCGGCGCCAACAGCGCGTCGAGCTGTTCGGCACTGAACTGGGGCGCCTCGGCCTGGGACGGTTGCGCGGTCGGCGCTGGCGGCGCCGTCTGTGCCGGCGGCTGCCCGGTCGCGTCGGTCGGCGCTGGCAGGTCCGTTTGCTCGGGCGGCTGGGCGCGCGACGGCGGCGGCGCGGCGAGCGAAAGGGCCGCGATCACCGCTGCGCTGCGAAACAAATATCCGCGCATGTCCGCGCTCCTCGTACCGCCGTCCTGCTGGCATATATATATATGCCGCTCTGGTGCACGGATAAGGCCAGGCAGGGGCTCATACGCCGAGATAGGCTTCGCGGATCGTGGCACTTTCCAGCAGCTCACCGGCGGCGCCGGACGCGCGGAGGCTGCCGGCTTCCAACACATAGGCGCGGTCCACCACCCGCAGCACCTGGCGGACGTTCTGTTCGACGATGAGCACCGTCAGCCCGCTGGCGCGGATGCGTTCCACCAACCCGAACACCTGCTGCACGATCACCGGCGCGAGGCCCGCCGATGGTTCGTCAAGCAGCAGCAGCTTCGGTTCCGACATCAGGGCGCGGCCGATCGCGCACATCTGCTGCTCGCCGCCCGAGAGGGTTCCCGCCATCTGGCTGCGCCGTTCGAGCAGACGCGGGAACAGGTGGTAGACGAAATCCAGGCGCTCGCGGTATTTCGGCCGCGCCGCCGGGATGAAGGCGCCCATGCGCAGATTGTCCTCGACTGTCATGCGCGCGAACAGGCGACGGTTCTCCGGCACGTGCGCGATGCCGAGTTCAACGACGCGATGAGCCGGCGTGGCGAGGAGATCGACGCCCTCCATCCGCATAGTGCCGGCGGTGGGGCGGATCAGGCCGGAGATCACCCGCATGAGGGTGGTCTTGCCGGCGCCGTTGGGGCCGATCACCGCCACCGCCTCGCCGGCGTTCACTTCGAGCGAGATGTTAAACAGTGCCTGGAAGCTGCCGTAGCCGGCGTCGAGTGAGCGGAGTGTCAGCACGGAGCACCCTCACCCCGACCCTCTCCCGCTTCGCAGGAGAGGGAGTCGTGTTCCGCCCCCTCGCCCGCGAAGCGGGAGAGGGTCGGGGTGAGGGTACTGCCCGTCGCCAACTACACGCGCTCCGCCGCGGAGGCCTGGGCGTCGGCGGCATCGGTCCCGAGATACACCTCGATCACCCGCGGATCTCTGGCGACCTCGCCGGGCAATCCCTCGGCGATCTTCTCCCCGTGGTCTAGCACCATCACGCGATCCACCACTCGCATCAGCACGCCCATGATGTGCTCGACCCAGATGATGGTGATGCCACGCTCGTCGCGGATCCGGCGCAGCATGTCCGCCGCCTGCTCCATCTCGGTCTCGTCGAGGCCGCCGAGGCTCTCATCGGCGAGCAGCAGCTTCGGTCCGGTCGCCAGCGCCTTGGCCAGTTCCAGCTTCTTCAGCCCCGCCGCGCCGAGGCCGCTGACCGGCGCCGCGCGATCGCTCGTCAGTCCGACGAGATGCAGCGAGCGTTCGGCCGCTTCGAAAGCGCCGGCTTTGGTTGTGCCGTCGCTGCCGTAGAAACCGGCGAGCACCACGTTCTCGAAGATCGACAGACGACGGAACGGGCGTGGAATCTGAAACGTCCGGCCGATGCCCTGGTGGATGATCCGATGCGGCGGCATGCCGGCGATCTCGCGGCCTTGAAACCGGATCGAACCCGCGATCGGCGGGAACGTACCGGAAAGCATGTTGAAGATCGTGCTCTTGCCGGAGCCGTTCGGGCCAATCAGGCCGAGGATCTCGCCCTGCTCTACCTTGAACGACACGTTGGCGACGGCGGTGAAGCCGCCGAAGCGCTTGATCAGCCCGGCGACCTCCAGCACAGCTGCTGCGCCGTCACTTTGCAGCGTACGGCGAGGTGGGCGGCAACTTCAGCACGGGCTCGCGCTGCTGCAGCGACTTCGGCCAGACCACGTAGCTCTTGTCGTCGATATACTGGATGACCACGGGGAAGGCGCGTTCGTTCTGCCCAGCCATATCCGAATTTTCACCCGCGAACTTTGCGCCGAAACCGAGCATCGTTCCGCCGGACGGCACGTCGGTATCGAGTGCCGCTTTGCGCAGGGCGTCGGCACTGACGCCGCCGTATTTCTCGATCGCGCGCGGCAACACGTCCGACAGGAACAGGTAGGTGTTGGACGCCGCCATGCCGAGATGCGGCGACATCAGGATGGTGTCGGGCTTCGCTTTCATATACGCGTCGCCGACCATCTTGATCAGTGGCGGCAACTCCGGCTTGAGCGCCTTGGGGTTGGTTTCCCAGATCGAGATCGGATCGACGTCGAAGAAGTAGTTGGCGTCGCTGCCGACCGCCTGCTTGATCCGAGTGTAGTCGGTATAGCCGGCGCCGTGACCGATAAGCGCGTCAAAGCGCAGGCCGAGTTCGCGTGCCTGGCGCAGGAACAGGCTGATGTCGGGGTTGTAGCCGGTATGGAAGATCACGTCCGGCCGCGCGCGCTTCAACTTGGTGACCAGCGACGACAGGTCGGGCGAAGTGATCGAGTAGCCCTCGTCCAGCACGACGTTGAGGCCAGACTCCTTGGCGCCCTCCTCGTTGCCCTTTGCCACGTCGACGCCGTACGCGCCGTCCTCGTGGATGATGGCGATGCGAACGTCCTTGGGATCTTTGCCGAGTTGCGCCTTGGCGTAGGCCGCGACCATCTCGGTTGAGGCCAGGCCCCATTGCACGCCGTAAGGCTGCGCGCGGAACACGTATTTGAGGTGGTGGTCGCGCAGCACCGGCGAGGCGATGCAGGTGGTGATCCACATGAACTTCTTGAATTCCTCGATGCGCGCCGCAGCGGGAACGCATTCGGCTGAGGAGTAGAAGCCCAACAGCATATCCACCTTTTCCTGCTCGATCAGGCGGACGGCCTCATTGATCGCGACGTCAGGCTTGCTCTGCGCATCGGCGTAGATCGCATCGACCTTGTAGCCATCGACGCCGCCGTGCGCGTTGAACCAGTCGATCATGATCTTCGCCCCGAGATAGTGCAACTCGGAACCGCCGCCGGCGAACGGGCCGGTCAGGTCATAGACCACGCCGATCTTGATTGTCTTGCTGGCATCGTCCGCCTGGGCGGTAGCGGCCGCCGCCAGTAACAGCACGCCAGCCGCAAGTCCGCGGGCGATGCGGGCCAGTCCATATCGAAGCATTTATCTCCCCCGTTTCGGCTATTTGCTTGTCAAGCAGCACTCCCCGTCCGGCCCCGTCCGGCAGCTTATGGAGGCGGAACGTCCGGCGTCAATCTGACAGCGCGCAAAAATCGCTCGCCTGTCGCCTCGGTTGGGGCAATAATTTCCCCGCACCCTTGCGGCGGGCCGGCCAGGCCAGCCGTCGGGACGGGCTGCCGCAGGTGGCTTCGGCGTGGGCCCCGGCCCGCGAAGACCCGGGAAAGCCCCGGGAAATTAACGCCGGTCGCGGCCATCGCGGCGACCGCACAGGGAGTGTACGACATGAACAGATCGCGCCGTGTGACGCGTCGCAATGCCTTGCAGTTGGGGGCGGCGGCAGCCGCGTTGCCGCTTGTGCATATCCGCACGGCGGGTGCCGCCGCCAAGCTGACGGTCGGCTTCTGGGACCACTGGGTGCCGCCGGCCAACGATGCGATGAAAAAGCAGGTCCAGGCGTGGGCCGACAAGAACAAGGTCGATGTGACGATCGATTTTATCACCTCGAACGGCTACAAGATCCAGATCACGCAGGCAGCAGAGGCACAGGCGCGCACGGGGCATGACTTCCTGCCGTTCTACAACTGGGAGGTGAACACCTACGCCGATCAGCTCGAGCCGGTGGACGATGTCGTGAAGGCGATGACCGGGCAATATGGTCTGTACAGCCCGATCCACGAGTACCTCTCGAAGATCAAAGGGCATTGGCGCGCGCTGCCGTCGAGCACCGGCACACTGAACCTGAACTGTTGCGGACGGATCAGCCTGTTGAAGCAGCATGCCGGCGTCGATGTCCTGGCGATGTATCCCGCACACAAGTCGGACCCATCGGCTGCGGCGAGCTGGACCTACGACACGTTCCTGAAGGCGGCCGAGGCGTGCCAAAAGGCAGGGTTCGCGTTTGGACTGGGGTTGGGGCAGACCGGTGACTCGGTCAACAACACCGGCATCATCTATTCCGCATTCGGCGCCGAACTGGTGAACGCCAAGGGCGAGATCACCGTCGAATCCGATGCGATGAACGAACTGCTGGACTACGCCCGCAAGCTCGCCACGTTCCTGCCACCCGATACGGTGAGCTACGACGATGCATCGAACAACCGGGCACTGATCTCGGGGCAGAGTGCATTGATCATGAACCCGCCATCGGCGTGGTCGGTTGCCAAGCGCGACGCGCCCAAGGTTGCCGAGGATTGCTGGACCTTCCCGTGCCCGGCGGGTCCGAAGGGCCGATACAACCCGTACAACTACTGCTTCTTCGGCGTCTGGGAGTTCGGCAGCAACAAGACGGCCGCGAAGGAACTGGCGCAGTACCTGCAGGAGCGTCCGCAGGTGCAGGAACGCGATACCGCCGCAAACGGCTATGACCTGCCGCCACTGATCAGCATGTCCGACTTCGAGATCTGGTCCGAGGTCGAGCCCCCGAAAGGCACCGTCTATAACTATCCGATGCGGCCCTGGCATGATGCGCACGAGAACATCACCGCCTATCCCGCGCCGCCAGACATCGCCGCCCAGATGTACGCCCGTGCAATTCATCCCTCGATGCTGGCCAGGATCCACTCAGGGCAGTCGAACAAGGAAGTGATCGCCTGGGCGAAGAACGAACTGGAAGGCTTTGTTCGCTGAAGTCTCATTCGCCCAACCCTGGGGGTGGCCGCCCGCCCGGTGCATCGACCGGCCGGGCGGTTGCCGATCACGGGGTCAACAATCGGTGAGCCTTGCGGCCTGGATCATTTCATAATCTTCTCGATATTCAAGCTGAAGAATCACGTTGTGCGTTAGACATAATCTAACGGTTGAGAATTTTGCCGACCTGGTCTGGTTATTTCTTGACTGAGGTGGCCACCCTTGGCCACATTCCAGCCTCCCGTACGACAAAAACAACGGGGGGCAGACAGGTTTCGCAGCGGTCTGCTCACGAACGGTCTATGAGCGGATGTCGCTCAACCGTGCACTGTTACACTGAATGCAACGCGTGTGGCGCGGACGATCGCGCCGGGGCGTTGGCGCGCGTGGAATGCCTGTCAGGAGCAAGCCCCCATGGACCTGAATGACAACAGTGCCGTCAGCAGCGATGCAACCATCGCGAGTGCTGTCCAGGCCGAGGCTGCGGTTGTCGGCGATGCTCAGGGCCAAATCAACGGCGGGACCAGCGGCCATCTCAACGGCCATGGATTTGGCATGCACGAGCTGCTGCACGCATTGCAGGCCATGCGGATCGGCGACTTTTCGGTGCGCCTGCCAAGTGACCAGACCGGGCTCGAAGGCAAGATCGCCGATACGTTCAATGAGATCGTCGCAGCCAACGAACGCATGGCCTCGGAATTGGAGCACGTCGGTCAGGTTGTAGGCCGCGAGGGAAAGACACGCACTAGGGTTAGGTTCGGCTTGCAGAGCGGCTCCTGGGGCGAGATGGAGACCTCGGTCAACAACCTGATCGACGACCTGTTGTGGCCGACGACCGCAGTGACACACGCCATCACCGCGGTGGCGCAGGGCGACCTGCTGCAGACGGTGCGGCTGGATGTCGACGGCCGACCGCTGCAAGGTGAGTTCCTGCGGCTGGCCACCATCGTCAACACGATGATCAAGCAGTTGTCCGTGTTCACCTCTGAAGTGACGCGCGTGGCGCGCGAGGTCGGCACCGACGGCAAGCTCGGCGGCCAGGCGCAGGTGCGCGAGGTGACCGGCGTTTGGAAGGACCTTACCGAGTCAGTGAACTCGATGGCGTCCAACCTGACGGCACAGGTGCGCAACATCGCCGATGTTACGATCGCGGTAGCGAATGGCGATCTGTCAAAGAAGATCACGGTGGATGTGCGCGGCGAGATTCTGCAGTTGAAGGAAGCCATCAACACGATGGTGGACCAGTTGCGTTCGTTTGCTTCGGAAGTGACGCGCGTGGCGCGCGAGGTCGGCACCGAGGGCAAGCTCGGCGGGCAGGCGGTTGTGCCTGGCGTGGCCGGCACATGGAAGGACCTGACCGACAGCGTGAATGCGATGTGCGGCAACCTGACAGACCAGGTGCGCAACATCGCACAGGTGACGACCGCCGTGGCGCGCGGCGATCTGTCGCGCAAGATCACCGTGGACGTGCGCGGCGAAATCCTCGAGCTGAAGGACACCATCAACACGATGGTCGATCAGCTCAACGCGTTCGCATCGGAGGTGACGCGCGTGGCGCGCGAGGTCGGCACCGACGGCAAGCTTGGCGGACAGGCGGTGGTGCCGGGTGTCGGCGGGACTTGGAAGGACCTGACGGACAACGTCAACTCGATGGCGGGCAACCTGACGGCACAGGTGCGCAACATCGCCGAGGTCGCGACCGCGATCGCCGGCGGCGATCTGTCGAAGAAGATCACGGTGAACGTGTCGGGCGAGATTTTGCAGCTGAAGGAGACCATCAACACGATGGTCGATCAGCTCAACGCGTTTGCCGGCGAGGTGACGCGTGTGGCGCGCGAGGTTGGCACCGAAGGGCGGCTAGGCGGACAGGCGAACGTGCTTGGCGTGGCGGGCACGTGGAAGGACCTTACCGAGAGCGTGAACTCGATGGCGTCAAACCTGACGGCGCAGGTGCGCAACATCGCGGAGGTCTCCACCGCCATCGCCAACGGCGATCTGTCGAAGAAGATCACGGTGAACGTGTCGGGCGAAATCCTGCAGCTGAAGGAGACCATCAACACAATGGTCGATCAGCTCAACCGCTTCGCCGGCGAGGTGACGCGCGTGGCGCGCGAGGTGGGCACGGAAGGGCGGCTCGGTGGACAGGCGCAGGTGTCCGGCGTGGCCGGCACGTGGAAGGACCTTACTGACTCCGTGAATTCTATGGCGTCCAACCTGACAGGGCAGGTGCGCAACATCGCCGAAGTCGCGACCGCAGTGGCGCAGGGCGATCTGTCCAAGAAGATCACGGTGAATGTGTCGGGCGAGATCCTGCAGTTGAAGGAGACCATCAACACGATGGTCGACCAGCTCAACGCGTTCGCCGGCGAGGTGACGCGCGTGGCGCGCGAGGTGGGCACCGACGGGCGTCTGGGCGGGCAGGCGAACGTGCCTGGCGTCGGCGGCACGTGGAAGGATTTGACGGACAGCGTGAATTCGATGGCGTCAAACCTGACGGGCCAGGTGCGCAACATCGCCGAGGTGGCGACAGCAATCGCCAACGGCGATCTGTCGCGCAAGATCACCGTCGATGTGCGCGGCGAAATCCTTCAGTTGAAGGAGACGCTGAACACGATGGTCGATCAGCTCAACCGTTTCGCCGGTGAGGTGACGCGTGTGGCGCGCGAGGTCGGCACGGAAGGGCGGCTGGGTGGGCAGGCACAGGTGCCGGGCGTTGCCGGCACGTGGAAGGACCTGACCGATAACGTGAACTCGATGGCGTCGAACCTGACGGCGCAGGTGCGCAATATTGCCGAGGTCACCACGGCTGTGGCGCGGGGCGATCTTGGTCGCAAGATCACCGTGGACGTGAAGGGCGAAATCCTTGAACTGAAAAACACTATCAACACGATGGTGGATCAGCTCAATGCGTTCGCCTCGGAAGTGACGCGCGTTGCGCGTGAGGTGGGAACCGAGGGCAAGCTCGGCGGGCAGGCAGCGGTCGCGGGCGTTGCCGGCACGTGGAAGGACCTGACCGACAACGTCAATTTCATGGCGTCAAACCTGACGGGCCAGGTGCGCAACATCGCCGAGGTGGCTACCGCGATCGCCAACGGCGATTTGTCAAAGAAGATCACGGTAGATGTGCGCGGCGAGATCCTGCTGCTGAAGGAGACGCTGAACACGATGGTGGAGCAGCTGCGCTCGTTTGCCGGCGAGGTGACGCGCGTGGCGCGCGAGGTCGGCACGGAAGGGCGGCTTGGCGGGCAGGCTGTGGTGCCCGGCGTCGGCGGCACATGGAAGGATTTGACCGACAACGTCAACCTGCTGGCGGCGAACCTTTCCACGCAGGTGCGCAATATCGCCGAGGTCACCACGGCTGTGGCGCGCGGCGATCTGTCGCGCAAGATCACGGTGAACGTGTCCGGCGAGATCCTCGAGCTGAAAAACACGATCAACACGATGGTGGATCAGCTCAACGCCTTCGCCGGTGAAGTGACGCGTGTGGCGCGCGAGGTGGGAACCGAGGGCAAGCTTGGCGGACAGGCGCAGGTGCCGGGTGTTGCCGGCACCTGGAAGGACCTGACCGACACCGTGAATGTCATGGCCGCCAACCTCACCGAGCAGGTGCGCGGCATCGTCAAGGTCGTCACGGCCGTCGCGAACGGCGACCTGAAGCAGAACCTGACGATGGCTTCCAAGGGCGAGGTCGCAGCACTCGCCGAGACGATCAACAACATGACCAACACGCTCGCCACCTTCGCGGACGAAGTGACGACGGTGGCGCGCGAGGTCGGCGTGGAGGGCCGGCTTGGCGGTCAGGCGAACGTGCCGGGCGCCACCGGAACTTGGAAGGACCTGACCGGCAACGTGAACCTGCTGGCCGCCAACTTGACAACACAGGTGCGCGCCATAGCAGAGGTGGCGACCGCGGTCACCAAGGGTGATTTGACACGATCGATCCAGGTCGAGGCACTCGGCGAGGTTGCTGAGCTGAAGGACAACCTCAACACGATGATCGACAATCTGCGGCTTACGACGGACCGCAATACCGAGCAGGACTGGTTGAAGACCAACCTCGCGCGGTTCACCAACATGCTGCAGGGCCAGCGCGACCTGGCGACCGTCGGACGCATGCTGCTGTCGGAACTGGCTCCGCTGGTCGATGCGCAGAATGGCGTGATCTATCTGGTGGATCAGGAGGACACGCCGCACCTGCAGCTGCTGGCCGCCTATGCAGACGATGGCAAGGCAGGCCATCTCCAGCATTTGGATATGGGGCAGGGGCTGATCGGTCAGTGTGCGATGGACGGCAGGCGGCTGCTGATAACCACTCTCCCGTCACATGCGGTGCCGATCCGCTCGGGCCTGTTTCAGGTGGCGCCGAACAACGTGGTCGTGCTGCCGGTGCTGTACGAGGGCCAGGTGAAGGCGGTGATCGAGCTCGCGTCGGTCGGCTCGTTCACCGATCTACAGATATCGTTCCTCGAGCAGCTCACCGCTGGCATTGGCATCGTGCTGAATTCGATCGAGGCCACGATGCAGACCGAGGGCCTGTTGAAGCAGTCGCAGCAGCTTGCCACCGAGTTGCAGACTCGCCAGCGCGAGCTGCAGCAGACCAACGAGCAGTTGGAGCAGAAGGCGCAGCAGCTCGCTGAGCAGAATGTCGAGGTGGAACGCAAGAACCAGGAGATCGAGCAGGCGCGGCGTGCGGTCGAGGAGAAGGCGGCGGAACTCGCGCTGACATCAAAGTACAAGTCCGAATTCCTTGCCAACATGTCGCACGAGCTGCGCACACCGCTGAACTCGATCCTGATCCTGGGCCAGCAACTCGGCGACAACCCGGACGGCAACCTGACGGCGCGTCAGGTCGAGTTCGCGCGCACCATCCACGGTGCAGGGACCGACCTGCTCAACCTGATCAGCGATATCCTCGACCTGTCGAAGATCGAATCCGGTACCATGTCGGTCGATGCGGAGGAGCTGTTCCTGGCGAACCTGCAGGATACGGTAACGCGGCCGTTCCGCCATGAAGCGGAAAGCCGCGGCCTGTCGTTCGATGTGCAGGTCGATCCCGTTCTGCGCAGCATCACCACGGACAGCAAGCGCCTCCAGCAGGTGCTGAAGAACCTGTTGTCAAATGCCTTCAAATTCACCGAACATGGTGGCGTGCGGCTGAGCATTTCCGCCGTGACGGGCGGCTGGTCCGCGGATCACCCCGTACTGGGGCACGCGCCGACCGTGGTGGCATTCGAGGTTGCCGATACCGGTATCGGCATCCAGGCCGAAAAGCAGCGCATCATCTTCGAGGCGTTCCAGCAGGCCGATGCTTCCACCAGCCGCAAATACGGTGGGACGGGGCTCGGACTTGCGATCAGCCGCGAGTTGTCAAACCTGCTCGGCGGCGAGATCCAGTTGCGCAGCAGGCCTGGCGTCGGCAGCACGTTCACGCTCTATCTGCCGCTCATCTATATCGGCCCGGCGACGGCCAACCGGTTGCTGGACATCGAAACAGCGCCGCAGGTGAATGCCAACCTTCCCGGCGCGGCCCGGCTGGTCGAACGCCCCGCTGAGCAGGTGGCCGATGACAGGCAGAGCATCGCGCCAGGGGATACCGTGCTGCTGATTGTCGAGGATGATCCGCACTATGCGCGGGTGCTTGTCGATCTCGCCCACGATCATGGATTGAAGGTGCTGGTCGCGATGCGCGGTGCCGATGCGCTGGCGCTGGCGCGCGATTACCAGCCCGCCGCGGTGTCGCTCGATGTGTTCCTGCCCGACATGCTCGGCTGGACGGTACTCAGCCAGCTCAAGCAGAATCCGATGACGCGACACATCCCGGTGCAGATCGTCACGCTGGACGAAGACCGCCAGCATGGCCTGGCACGCGGCGCATTCTCCTTCATGACCAAGCCGACCACGACCGAGGGGCTGCAGGAGGCGCTGACCAAGATCACCGACTATGTGAAGCCGCGCCGCAAGCGTCTGCTCGTGGTGGAGGATAACGCCGCCGAGCGGTTGTCCATCACCGAACTGCTCGGTCACGACGACATTGACATCGCCACCGTGGAGACCGGCGGCGAGGCGATCACGGCATTGCGCGATGATCCGTCCGATTGCGTGGTGCTCGACCTGCGTCTGCCCGACATGTCGGGTTTTGAGGTACTTGAGAAAATCCGCGACGACGACGCGTTGGTGAACGTGCCTGTCGTGGTGTTCACCGGGCGCGAGTTGTCGCCGGAGGAGGACGCGCAGCTTCACACCATGGCTCGCAGCGTCGTGGTGAAGGGCGTCGAATCGCCGGAGCGACTGCTCGACGAAACGGCGCTGTTCCTGCATCGCGTGGTGTCCGACCTGCCAGCGGAAAAGCAGCGCATGCTGGAACGGCTGCACAGCTCGGACGAGAACCTGGTCGGACAGAAGGTGCTGCTCGTGGACGACGATGCGCGCAACATTTTCGCCCTGAGTTCGGTGCTGGAGCGGCGCGGCATGGAAGTGCTTACCGCCACGACCGGCAGCGAAGCGATCGAACTGGTGCAGTCGACACCCGGCATTGCCATCTGTCTGATGGACATCATGATGCCGGAGATGGACGGGTATCAGACGATGGAGGTGATCCGTGCCAATCCTGCGTTCCGCCGATTGCCGATCATCGCGTTGACCGCGAAGGCGATGAAGGGCGATCGGGAGAAGTGCCTGGAGGCAGGTGCGTCTGACTATCTTGCCAAGCCGGTCAACACCGAACAGTTGCTGTCGGCGTTGCGCATCTGGCTGCATCGCTAACGGTGGAGACACGTCCGTGAGTCCAGGCGACAAGGTCAACATCCTGCTGGTCGATGACCAGCCGGCAAAGCTGCTGAGCTACGAGGTGATCCTCTCCGAGCTGCGGGAGAACCTGATCAAGGCGAACTCCGCCAATGAGGCGCTGCAGCACCTTTTGAAAGCCGAGATTGCAGTCATTTTGATCGACGTGGTCATGCCGGACCTCGACGGGTTTGAACTGGCGGCGCTGATCCGCGAACATCCGCGCTTCCAGCACATCGCGATCATCTTCGTCTCAGCCATCCACATGAGCGAGTTCGATCTGCTGCGCGGCTACGAGGCGGGTGCGGTGGACTACCTACCGGTTCCCGTGGTGCCTGAACTCCTGCGCGCCAAAGTGCGGGTATTTGCCGACCTGTATCGCAAGTCCCGCCAGCTCGAACAGCTGAACAGCGAGCTGGAACGGCGTGTCGAGGAGCGCACGGCGGAGCTGGCGCAGGCAAACGCGGACCTGGAGCGTCGCGTCGAGGAACGCACGCGCGAACGCGAGGCGGCACTCGCGCAGGTGCATGAAATGCAGAAGCTGGAAAGTCTCGGCCAGCTTACCGGCGGCGTGGCGCACGACTTCAACAACCTGCTTATGGTGATCCTCGGTAATCTTCAGTTGCTGCGCAAACGTCTGCCGGACGATGAGCGGCTTTTGCGCCTGGTTGACGGCGCGATGCAGGGCGCCGATCGCGGTGCCACGTTGACCAAGCGCATGCTCGCCTTCGCGCGTCGCCAGCAGCTGCGACCGGAGACCGTGGACGTGCGCCGGCTGGTCGATGGCATGGAAGAGATGCTGCGGCGCACGCTGGGACCAAGCATTCAGATCGCCACCGAATATCGCCCGGAGCTGCCGCCGATCCGTGTCGATCCAAGCCAGCTCGAGCTCGCGCTGCTGAACCTTGCGCTGAATGCGCGCGATGCGATGCCGCATGGCGGGCGGCTTGTCATTGGAGGCTATTGCGCGCCGAGCGGGCCTGACAGTCCTCAGGGGCTGCCGACCGGACGCTATGTCTGCCTGTTCGTGTCGGATACCGGCGACGGAATGGACGAGGCGACGCTGAAGCGAGCGGCGGAACCGTTCTTCACCACCAAAGGCTCCGGCAAGGGAACCGGGCTTGGCCTGTCGATGGTGGATGGTGTGGCCGCCCAATCCGGTGGGGCGATGCGGATGACCAGCCGGCAGGGTGTGGGCACCAGGGTGGAGATTTGGCTGCCTGTTGGCGAGGCCGCGTCGGTGGCAGCATCGTCACCGCCTGGTTCGTCGTTTGGCGACGCGCCCGGCCCGTACCGCGTCATGGTGGTGGACGATGATCCGCTGCTCGTCTCCAGCACGTCGGCGATGCTCGAGGACCTCGGGCATCTGGTGATCGAGGCGATGTCCGGCGCGCGCGCACTGGACATGCTGCGGCTCGGCGCGAAGGTGGATGTCGTGGTGACCGATCATGCCATGCCTGGCATGACAGGCAGCGAACTGGCGCGTCAGATCAGGCAGCAGTGGCCGAGCCTGCCAATCATCCTTGCGACCGGCTACGCCGAACTGCCGAACGGCGAGGATCCCGGACTGCCGCGGTTGGCCAAGCCGTATCTTCAATCGGAGCTGGCAGCGCAGATCGCCATGGCACTGGCGGGGACGGCGGCCAACGTCATACCCTTGGACTCAGCCCGTCGCGCCTGAACTCGCCGACCGTTTCAAGCGCAACGGACTAGCCAAGACTCGGTGCTTCGGCCAAAGTGCCGCGCAGAATGGAAATGTCCCTCGATCTCCTGGGCAACGCTGTCGTGTCCGGGTTGTTGCTTGGCGGCTTCTACGCAGCGGTGACGATCGGCGTGTCGATCTCGTTCGGCATGCTCGACATCGTCAACATCGCACACCCCGCCTTCATCATCCTCGGCTCGTACATCGCCTACATCGCCAACACGACGCTGGGGATGGATCCGATCCTGGCCAGCGTGATTGCGCTGCCGGCGTTCTACTTGCTGGGGGCGGCAGTCTATCAGGTTTATTACGTCGCATTCGAACGCCGCGGAGACGAGGCGCTACGCGGGCTCGCGTTCTTCTTCGGCCTGCTGTTCATAACCGAGGTCACGCTCGTGCTGGTGTTCGGTGTCGACTATCGGTTGGTCGAGGCGCCGTATATCGGACCCAGCCTGCATCTCGGCATTGTTGATCTGCCGCTGCGACTGCTGGTGCCCTGCGTGGTCGCGCTGATCATGATCGGTGGGTTGCAGCTGTTCATGTCGCGGACGTTTCTGGGGCGCGCGATTCTCGCCGTGGCGCAGGATCAGCTTGCGTTGCGGCTGATGGCGGCCAACCCGCCGCGGATCAAGCGTATTGCGTTCGGCCTGTCGATCGCAACCGCCTCGATTGCAGGCGCGGTGCTGATCATCATCCAGCCGGTCGAGCCGTCGATCGGGCGCGACTATATCGGCCGTGTGTTCGCGATTTGCGTGCTGGGCGGCATGGGGAGTTTCGCGGGCACGGTGGTCGCGGCGATGGCATTGGGAATCGTCGAGAGCCTGACCTCCACATTCTATGGGCCGTCGTGGTCGCCGGCGGTCGCATTCGGGTTTCTGCTGGTCACGCTCGCTGTGCGGCCGGCCGGCATCTTCGGCCGCTGATACGTGCGCGGCCCAAAGTTCTTCCTGTGGCTGCTGATCGCCGCCGCGATCGTGTTCGGCGTCGCACGCCTGATCGATAACGCCTACGTGTTTTTCGCCGGGTATGTCGTGCTGCAATACATCGCGCTGGCCACCGCCTGGAACATCCTGGGCGGCTACACCGGGTATGTGAACTTTGGCACCGCGGCATTCTTTGCGCTCGGTGCCTACACGACCGTCGCGTTGCACAAGCTGACCTCGCTGCCGTTGCCGCTCATGATGCCGATCGGCGGCTTGGTCTCCGGCATTGTCGGGCTTGGCACTGGCTATCTGACGCTGCGGTTGCGCGGGGCGTTTTTCTCCATTGCCACACTGGCGCTCGCGGTTGTGGCGCAGACCCTGATCACGAACTGGAATTTCGTGGGCGGCTCGCGGGGCGCCTACATCATTCGGCCGGCGACGACGCCGTTGTTCGGCATCGATTACATCCAATACCTGTTCCTGATCATGCTGGCGTTGGTGGTAATCGTATTGGCCACGGCGCGCGCCATCGAACGCTCGCGTCTGGGCTACGGCTTCGCGACGATCCGCGACGATGAGGTGGCAGCAGAGGCATCGGGCGTGCCGACGCTGCGGTTGAAACTGCTGGCGACGACACTGTCCGGTGCTTTCATGGGTATGGCCGGTGCGCCGCTGCCGTACTATGTGACGTATCTCGATCCGGCGTCGGGGTTCAGCCTGGCCTACGCCGTGAACGGCGTGGCGATGCCGTTGGTGGGCGGGACGTCGAGCTGGCTCGGCCCGGTGATCGGGGCAGTGCTGCTGGGCACGCTGCAGCAGGTGGCCACGGTGACGATCTCATCGGCGCTGAATCTGCTGATCGTCGGGCTGATGCTGGTGGCATTCGTCATCGTCGCGCCGAATGGCATCTTGGGATTGCTGCGGTTCCGGAGCGGGCGGGCATGAGCAGAATTTCTAACGCGGCGAAAGGTCGAGGGCCACGAAGGGCCACGGAGAAGGTAGAAAATGCGCATCGCGCGGAGCGCATTCTTTCTGTCTCCGTGGCCCTCCGTGGTCCTCGCCCTTCCTCCGTGTTGAATCTTCGTCTTGCCAAGTGGCCGGTGTGACCAGCGAGGCCCTTCTCGAAGTCGCCAATCTCGGCAAGCGCTTCGGCGGATTTGTCGCGCTGGAGGCAATCGAGCTTGCGGTCCGCGACGGTGAGCGCGTCGGCCTGATCGGCCCCAACGGTTCGGGCAAGAGCACGCTCGTCAACTGCATGTGCGGCACGCTGCGCCATGAAATGGGCAGCGTCCGCTTCGCCGGCCACATGCTCGACGGCCTGTCCGCGCATGAACGCACGCGGATGGGCCTGGCGCGCACGTTCCAGTTGCCTCGGCCGTTCAACACGCTGTCGCTCGCCGAGAATCTGCGCATCCCGCTACTCTACGCGGTGAATGCGCGGCCTGGTTCGACGCTTGGCGCGCACGCCATCGACGAACGCTGCGGCGAGTTGCTGCACATGGTAGGGCTCGCCGACAAGGCCACGCACCTGCCGCGCGACCTGACGCAGATCGAAATGCGCAAGCTGGAACTGGCGCGCGCGATGGCATCGGCACCGCGGCTTTTGATCGCCGATGAAGCAATGGCCGGACTGTCGCACGGCGAGGTGGACGACATCCTCGCGCTGCTGATCCGGCTGAACGAACAGGGCGTGACGGTGATCCTGATTGAGCACATCATGCGCGCGGTGATGCACTTCTCCCACCGCCTCGTCGTGCTGGTGGCGGGCCGCAAGATCGCCGATGGCGGCCCCGCCGATGTGGTGCGCGACCCGGACGTCGTGCGGGCCTATCTTGGCGAGTAGCCTTGCCATCTCCGGCCTTGATGCCGGCTACGGCGCGGTGCGTGTGCTGCACGACGTGTCGCTGTCCGTCGGCGCCGGTGAAACCGTGGCGCTGCTCGGCACCAACGGCAATGGCAAGAGCACGCTGCTGAAAAGCGTGATGGGCATCGTCCAGCCATCGGCCGGTAGCATCACCGCGGAGATCGACGGCACGCGGCATGACCTGATCGGCATGGCGACCGAGGCGATCGTCGATCTCGGCATCGGTTTCGTGCCGGAAGGGCGCAGGTTGTTCCCGAAGCTTTCGGTCACCGAGAACCTTCTGCTTGGTGCGTTCCGCCGGAAGGCGCGACCGGCGATCGCGCGCAACCTCGAATTTTGCTTCGAGACGTTTCCGCGTTTGAAGGAGCGAAGCCGCCAGATGGCCGGCAGCATGAGCGGCGGCGAGCAGCAGATGCTGGCACTGGCGCGTGCGCTGATGTCGGCGCCGCGCATCCTGCTGATCGATGAGCCCTCGGTCGGTCTGGCGCCGCTGCTCGTCGCGCGCACGATCGACAAGATCAAAGAGCTGAAGGACGGGTTTCAGCTGACCGTGCTGATGGCCGAGCAGAATTTTACCCAAGCGATTCGGATTGCGGACCGCGGGTATGTGATCGTGCACGGACGGATCGAGTTCGAAGGCGGTTCGGCAGCGGAACTCAACAACAATGAGCTGATCCGGCAGTTCTATCTCGGGGTGTGACGACGCCGAAAGGGCGTCGTCACTTCTTCGCGTCGCCGTATGGATAGATCACGTCGCCCGTCTTCAACGCCGGAGGCCACAGGATCACCTCGGTATTCGGATCCTTGAACTGCTCCACGTCGTTTGCCTTCACGTTGCGGAACTGCACCTCCAGCACGCGCGCCTCGGCCCATTCGCCGTCCGGACCAAATTTCACATCGCCGACAACGGTCTTGAACGTATGCGAATGCAGGTAATCAGCGAGCTTGTCCTGATCGAGGCTTTTGGTTCCCTCGACCGCCTGCTGCAGCACCTGCATATCACCATAAGCGAAGGGCGGCAGGTAGTAGCCCAGCGGATCGACCCCGGCCGATGCCGCCTTGGCCTGATACTGCTCGAGGAATGCCTTGGCTTCCGGCGAGGCAAGCCCCGACCACGGCAGCCAGAAATCGTAATCGACGATGCCGTTCAGCAGCGGGCCGAGCTGCGCCTTGATGGCGGTGCTCTGCAGGCCGACCATGCCGCCGCCGAACAGCTTGGCCTTCAACCCCACCTCGTTCGCGGCGCGGATCATCCCGACGGTGTCGGGCGGATAGGAACACACCAGCACAAGATCGGGATTGGTCGCCTGGATCGCGCGCACGATCGGCGTGTAGTCGGTTGTCGTCGGCGGATAGGTCTTGTCATAGACGACCTTCAGCCCAGCCGCTTTGGCCAGTTCCCGCGCGCCGTCCATCGCGTTGTGCGGAAATTCCGCATCGGCGCCGACCATCGCGAGCGTCTGCGGTTTGGGGTTCTGTGCCATCGCGGTGGCGAAGAAACCCGCGGCAAAACTCTGCTTCGGCTCCGGTCCACCGGTCGGCGTGAAGGCGAAGTATTTCGGGTAGTGGAACTCGGAGTTCACAGCCAGCCCGAGCAGGCTGAGGAAGGTCCGGTTGTGCTGCATGATGATCGGCATGGCGGGCGCGATCATGTTGGTGGCATAACCGCTGACCACCAGGTCCACCTTGTCGACGTCGAGCAGCTTCGTATAGATGCCGGGAATGGTCGCGGGGTTGGACTGGTCGTCGTAGAACACCAGCTTCACCGGCCGGCCGAGCAGGCCGCCCTTGGCATTGATGTCGGCCTCCCAGATCTGCATGGCGAGCAGCGCGGCCTTGCCGTTCGGCGCGAGGCCGCCGGTCAGCGCCATGCCGAATCCGATCGTGATCGGGTTCTCGGCCCTTGCCGGAGCGATCGTCGGGTCCAGCCCAAGGAACGCGAAGCTTGCGACTGCTGCGAGGACGAAAGATCGAAGGACAGAGCGCCTTGGCAGCATTCGAAGTGCCTCCCGGTTGATTGCTTGTGCGCATCCTATGGTGCCCCGCAGTGGCACGCCAGAGGGGATGCGCTATGCTCAGGTTCCCGAAAGCAGAGGAGCATCCGATGCAGGACCTGGACGAAAATACCGTCACCGAAGCCGCCCTGGCGCAGATGGCGAATACGCCGGATCCGCGCCTCAAGGAGATCATGGATGCGGCGGTGCGCCATCTGCACGCCTTCGCCCGCGAGGTGAAACTGACGCCGGCCGAGTGGCTCTCCGGCATCCAGTTCCTCACCGCGGTGGGCCAGGCGTGCACGCCGTTCCGCCAGGAGTTCATCCTGCTGGCCGATGTGCTGGGCGTCAGCGCGCTGGTCAACGCCATGCACGACAAGAAGGCACGCGAGCTTGGCTCGCAGAGCAGCCTGCTTGGTCCGTTCTATCGCGAGGGCGCGCCCGAATTGCCGCTCGGCGCCATCATCGCGGCGCATCCGACGGCGCCCGAGATCGTGGTGTACGGCCAGGTGACCGACAACGACGGCAAGCCGATCCCGCATGCGCTGGTACAGGTCTGGCAGACCAGCGAGTTTGGTTTGTATGATCTGCAGGCGGACAACGCCGCCGACATGATGGACCTCCGGGCGAATTTCCGAACAGACGCGGAGGGGAAATATCACTTCCGTACGGTGCGCCCGCTCGGCTATTCAATCCCGATGGACGGGCCGGTGGGCGACATGGTGCACGCCCAGAACCGCCACGGCTTCAGGCCGTCTCACATCCACTTCCTGATCGGCGGCGACGGCTTCCGCGAGTTGGTCACCGCGCTGTATTTCGGCGACGACGAGCATATCGATTCGGATACGGTGTTCGGCGTTTCCGGCTCGCTGGTGGTGTCGGCAAAGGACGATCCGGCCTCGCCGATCCCCGGCAGGCAGGCGGTGCACTACGATTTCCGTCTCGCGCATGCACAGCCCGGCGAAACCGGACGCGTCGGCGCCGATCCGTCGAAGCTGATGAAGGCGGCGGAATAGGGAGGCGACGTCATGGCGCGCCGGCTGATCGATATTTCGGTGGCGTTGAAGGCGGGGATCAAAAGCGATCCCCCGCATTCGCTGCCGAAGATCGACTACATGGACCACCACATGACCGCGCCGGCGATGGCGGAGTACATGGGGGTACGGATCGATCAACTGCCGGACGGTGAATATGCCGCGGTGGAGCGCGCCAACATCAGCACTCACAACGGCACGCATCTCGACGCGCCATACCACTATTTCTCGACGATGAACCATCGCTTCAAGCCGGGCGGCGAGCCGTCATGGCGGATCGACGAGGTGCCGCTGGAATGGTGCTTCCAGCCGGGGGTAAAACTCGATTTTCGTCATTTTCCCGACGGCTACGTCGCTACACCCGGCGATGTTGAGGCGGAGTTGAAGCGCATCGGTCATGCGCTGAAGCCGCTGGAGATCGTGGTGGTGAATACTGCCGCGGGTGTCAAATACGGCGAGGACGACTACGTCGATTCCGGCTGCGGCATGGGCAAGGCCGCGACGTTGTGGATGCTGGAGCGCGGCGTGCGTCTGGTGGGCACCGATGGCTGGAGCTGGGACGCGCCGTTTTCGCATACGCGTCGCAAGGTGGCGGAGACCGGCGATGCGGGGCTCATCTGGGAAGGCCATCGCGCCGGGCGCGAGATCGGTTATTCGCATCTGGAGAAGCTGCACAATCTGGAGATGCTGCCAGCGGACGGGTTCGATGTCGTCTGCTTCCCGGTGAAGGTGCATCGCGCTTCAGCCGGATGGACGCGGGCGGTGGCGATACTGAACGACTGAAACTGCAGGGTCATGCCGGACCCCTCCCCCAACCCCCTCCCGCAAGGGGAGGGGGAGTGCAATTTGGTATGCTGAATGGGGAGGAAACCCGATGAACTGGTTCCGTGCGACGTTTGCGGCTGCGACCGCGCTGCTTCTTGCGCCGGCCGCATGGGGCGCCGGCGTGTGCGAACATCCGCGTCAGATGGACGGGTTCCAGACCTGCGCCGATGTCGCGCAGGCTGAGAAAGAGGGGCAGTTCATCCTCTACAGCACCGACCCGGAAACCAACATGGCGCAGTACTTGGGAGCGTTCCACAAGATGTTCCCGAAAATCGCCACCAACTATGTCCGTCTGCAGGCTGGAGCGCTCTATGCCAAGGTGCTCGCCGAACGCCAGGCGCACCAGTACCTGGCCGACGTGATGCAGATCACCGACATGAGCTTCGTGCTCGATTTCCAAAAGCGCAAAGGCTACGTCCCTTACGTCTCGCCGGAGTTGCCCGCCTACAAGCCGGAGTACAAAAGCAATCCCGAAGGCCTGTGGACCTGGGGCGTGATCATCGTCGCCGGCATTGCCTACAATCCTGACCTCGTGCCGGCCGACGAAGCGCCGAAGAGCTGGAACGACCTGCTCGACCCAAAGTGGAAGGATGCGATCAACGTCAAGGTGTCCACGTCCGGCCTCCAGCACGTGACTTGGTACATGATCCGGCAGATATATGGCGACGACTACTGGAAGAAGTTTGCCGATTTGAATCCGCGGGCATTCGACTCCTACGTGCAGCAGTTCGACCGCACAGTGAACGGTCAGGACAAGGTTATCTCCACTGCGCAGTACTCGGGCTATCTGCAGTTCAAGGCAAAGGGCGCACCGATCGCATTCGTGAACGCGCCGGAAGGTCTGACGGCGACACCGGGCGTCTATGGCATCCTTGAAAACCCACCGCACCCGGCAGCGGCAGAGCTTTTCATGGACTGGATCCTCGGCGTGCCCGGACAGAAGGCGCTTTCCGATGCGACTGCACTCTACTCGCCGCGCGCAGACGTGCCGCCACCGGCCGGCGGCATCCCGATCACCGAGTTCAAGGTGCTCGCTCCAACCGACTGGGACACGTTCCTCAAAACGCATACCCAGTTCGTGCGCGAATGGGACAAGATGACCGGTATGCGCTGACCGGACCGTTCGGTCCTTTACGGATGCAGGAAAGACGTGGATGGCGTGGCCAAGCCACGCCATGACGTTTGGGATGTCGGTGCGTCGTTCATTTCGTCCCCTGGTATCACGCCGCGGCGGCGGCCCGCGCATCCTCCCGCACCATCGCCGCGCCCTTCTCGGCGATCATGATCGTCGGCGCGTTCGTGTTGGTCGAGGTGACCGCCGGCATCACCGACGCATCGATCACGCGCAGCCGCTCCAGCCCGTGCACGCGCAGCCGATCATCCACCACCGCCAGCAGATCGCGGCCCATCTTACAGGTGCAGGTCGCATGGAACACGGTGCCGCCGGTCTGCCGCACGTAATCCAGCAGCTCGTCGTCGCTCTGCACGACGTTGCCGGGCACCGTCTCGGCGACGACGTATTTCGCCAGCGCCGGTGCGGCAAACAGCTTGCGGATCCACCGCAGCCCGCCCACGGCCGCGCGGCGGTCGGTCTCATCGCTGAAGTAGCGCGGATTGATGTTCGGTTGATCCTGCGGCCGCGGCGAGCGCGCCTCGACGTAGCCGCGACTCAACGGACGCATCTGCCACATGCCGCAGGTCATTCCCGGTATCGTGTCCAATTGCCGCGACACACCTGGCGCGTAACTGCCGTGCGCGAACAGGGCCTGCACGTCGGGCGTTGCCGATTCCGGCAGCACCTTCACCGACGCCGCCACCAGCGATGCCGCATAGGTCAGGATGCCGTTTCCGGTTGCGAGATAGCGCAGCACCTGCCCGGCCAGCCCCAATCCGCGCGACTGCTGATTCAGGCTCGGCGCCCCCTGCACCGAACACGATACGCGCGCGAGATAGTGGTCTTGCATATTGCGTCCGACACCGCGCAGCTCGTGATGCACGTCGATGCCGGCGCGCCCGAGATGCTCGGGATCGCCGACGCCAGAAAGCTGCAGGATATGCGGCGAACCGATCGCGCCGGCTGCCAGGATCACCTCGCCTGTGACATCGACGCGCTGGGTGTTGCCGCCGCGTGAATATTCGACGCCGATCGCACGGCTGCCGTCGAACAGCACACGATGCACCAGCGCGCCGGTGATGACCTGCAGATTGGGTCGCCTCAGCGCAGGTCGCAGATAGCTGCGCGCGGCACTCGCGCGCCGACGGCCGCCGCGTGTCTGCTGCACCCAGCCGATGCCGTCACCCGCATCGCGCGGCAGATCGTTGACGTCGTCGCGGTACTCGCAGCCGATCTGCCGGCCGGCTTCCACCGCAGCGCGGCAAAGCAGCGGCTTGTCGCGACCGTGGGCGGTGAACAGCGGGCCTCCCTTGCCATGCACAGCGTCCTCTTTTCCCTCCCAGTTCTCGGCCTTGCGGAAGAACGGCAGCACGTCGTCCCATGACCAGCCGCGATTGCCGAACTGCGCCCAATGATCGAAATCCTCGGGCTGACCGCGGACGTAGATCATGCCGTTGATCGAGCTCGACCCGCCGAGCACCCGGCCGCGCGGATACGCGATCGCGCGTCCCGCTGTCCCGGGGTCGGCCTCGGCCTTGAAGCCCCAGGTCAGGGTCGGATGGTCCAGCAGCTTCATGTAGCCGGCCGGGATGTGGATGAGCGGATTCCGATCGCGGCCGCCGGCCTCGATCAGCACCACCCGCGTTCCCGGGTCCTCCGTCAGGCGGTTGGCAAGCACGCAGCCCGCTGAACCCGCGCCGACGATGACATAATCCGCCCGCATGCCGATTCCTCTCCTTGGACTCCAGGTATCCAACAGGCTCGCGGCCCTTGTGCCAACCCGTAGGCGGCGCAGGGGGCGCTCGTCGGGGAATATGCGACGGCACGCCTGGGTCCCCGCTTTCGCGGGGATGACGAGCGAAGCGCGGTTACATCGGACGAAACGCGGGCAGCGCGGTCTCGTGCAGCGATGGAATCGCCCGGCACTCATGGGGGTGATAATGTCCTTCCCGAAGAGGAGGCCACAATGGACATAATTCCCGTATCGCCCGGCTGCCTGGCTGGCATTCGCGTGCTCGACCTGACGCAATTCGAAGCCGGCACGACGTGCACCGAGGCTCTTGCCTGGATGGGTGCCGACATCGCCAAGGTGGAAAACCCGAAGGGCGGCGAAGCCGGTCGCACCGGCTTCGGCGACGCTTACTATTTCATGATGTACAACGCCAACAAGCGGTCGATCACGGTCAACCTGAAATCGGACCGCGGCCTGGCGCTGGTCAAGGAAATGGTGAAGCAGGCCGATGTCTTCACCGAGAACTTCGCACCCGGCGCGGTCGAGCGGCTCGGGCTCGGCTACGACGTCGTCAGTGCCATCAATCCGCGCATCATCTATGCCCAGGTGAAGGGCTTCGGCACCGGCAGCCCCTACGAGAAGGGCCTGGCATTCGATCCGATCGCACAGGCCGCGGGTGGAGCGATGAGCATCACCGGCGAACGCGACGGCAGACCGGTCAAGCCCGGCCCGACGATCGGCGACAACGGCACCGGCATGCTTTTGGCATTCAGCATCGTCAGCGCGCTGTTCGATCGTACCCGCACCGGCAAGGGAAGGCGGTTGCAGGTGGCGATGCAGGATTCGGTCATGCACTATAGCCGCGGAGCGTTCATCCCGCAGGCGCGCACCGGCAAAGCAGCGCCCCGACGGCCTCCGGCCAACAACCCACCCGGCGGCATCTATCCATGCAAGCCCGGCGGCTCCAACGATTACGTTTACCTGCTGACCAGTCG
>DATMND010000016.1:0-14532 GCA_035569235.1 Acetobacteraceae bacterium
CGCCGAAACCGGTGATTTCCGCCGGGATTGTCTGACGCTCGACCAGGCCAAGTCGCTTTATCAGAGTGAGTACTGGGACCGGATTGATGGCGATCGGTTGCCTGCCTCAATTGCCCTCCTGGTCTTTGATGCGGCGATCAACAACGGCATCGGACATGCGGTGCGCTGGCTCCAGCAGGCTGCGTTGGTCGCCCAGGATGGCGTGATCGGCCCGGCGACATTGACAGCCATCAACACCATGGTCGCGAAGCCGGATGGCACCGCGGAACTGTGTGCCGAACTGCTGGCGCAGCGCCTCGTATTCATGACTTCCTTGCCGACCTGGAAATCATTCGGGCTGGGCTGGGCTCGTCGTCTGTTCAGGCTGCCTTACGGACCCGTCCAGCTTCACCTCGAACGATAGATCTGACGGGCATCGTCGAATATCGCGGCCTCATCTTCGCCGCGAAGATCGAGTATCGCGAGCATGCGGTCGGCCGGCTGCATATGCGGCCCAAACAGGCTGTCAATCCGCGGATCGCTCGAGAGGGGCCGACGATTTCCCCGACCGATCCCGTGTATGGTCCCGGTGGAAGCCTGGAAGCGATGGTTGGGGCCGATCGCGTGGGCGATGCGCTGCGCGAGCGTGGCGGTGTGAAAGTTGATCGCGACGCTGTCAGGATCCGGAAAGAACGCAGCGCCGGCGAAGCGTCGGGCGGTATCCCGCAGGATCCGGTAGCAGAGCGGATTGCGAGTGCAGGCAACAACGACCGACGGCACCGGACCCATGCCACCGATGCGCAACATGGCGAAGGCGATCATTCGCCGCATCAGGTTCTGACCACGGGCAGCGGCGGAAACGAAGGCGGTCTCCAGGAGCAGAAATTCTTCGCGGGCGGTGGCACCATTGCTGGCGGCAAGGAACGCAAGGTGGCGGCCGCTGGATCGGTCAGTGACCAGGACCAGATGATCGTAGTCATCCAATCGGTAGCGGGTGAGCCACAAAAGAGGATCCCCGTCCGGCGTATCGTCAGACATGTCTTCCAGGATGCGATCCTGGTCGAGATCATCAATGACATCCGAATTGCGCAGATAGGTCAGGCGCAATCCATATTCGGTCAGCACATGGCTCATTGATTGGTCTCCCGGATAAGCAGCGCAACAACCGATGATCGCCGACCTTTGATCAGCAGGTATGTGAGGTAGCTCACAGGTCCGAACAGTTTTCCCGTCAGTGGAAGTCGCGGGAGCGGGGAAAAACCCGCTCCTGCCGGGGATGACCAGGGCTCCGCAGCAGCTTCGTGTCCTCGGTTCGCGCAACGGGACCCGCGGCCGGTGCCTCGGTGATCCGAGCCATCATGGCGCTGCGGTCATCCAGCCGATCGGCGATGACATGGATGATGCCTTCCGGGCTGCGCTGCAGGCGGCCCGTCACCAGCAGTAGGCTGCTGCCAAGCATGGCTCGGCGGAACCGGTCCAGCAGGCTGGACCAGATCACGATATTGGCGACGCCTGTTTCGTCCTCGATGGTGCAGAACACGACATTGCCGTTGCCCGGGCGCTGACGCACGAGCACCACCCCGGCGACGGAAAGGCGGGTGCCATCGGCCTGGACGGCAGCCTGGGCGCAACTCATCACGCCTTCGCCGGCGAACAGCGGGCGCAGGAAGCGCATCGGGTGCGCCTTCAGCGACAGGCCGGCAGTCTGGTAGTCGGTAATGACGTGCTCGCCCGTTGTCATGACGGGCAGCGGAACATGGTGGATCGCAACCGGCTGATGGGCAAACAGCGGCAAGTCCGTCATGTCGGACAAGCCACGCACCTGCCACAGCGCGGCACGCCGATCGAGTTTTTGACTCCGCAGCGCGTCCGCTTCCGCCAGCAGCACAAGAGCGGCCCGGGGAAGGCCCATGCGGATCAGATCGGTAAATCTGAGGTCGGCTGTCATGGCCGGGCTTGACCCGGCCATCTGCCGCGGCTGGCCGATGGCCGGGTCAAGCCCGGCCATGACGCGTGGCTGAGCCCCCACCAACCGTTCCGCCCAAGCCTGCAAAAAGCCGGTGATCAGACGGAAGCCGAGACGCAGCGCGCCCTCTTCCAGCGTGCAGTCCCATTCGCTGGCCGCCACGTCGATGGCGCGCACCTCCACCCCATGCTCGCGCGCGTCGCGCACGATCTGCGCCGGCGCATAGAACCCCATCGGCTGCGAGTTCAGCAGGGCACAGGCAAACACCGCCGGGTGATGGCATTTCAGCCAGGCCGAGACATAGACCAGCAGCGCGAAACTGGCCGCGTGGCTTTCCGGGAAACCGTAGGTGCCGAAGCCTTCTATCTGATGGAAGCAGCGTTCGGCGAAGTCCTGGGTGTAGCCGCGCGCCGTCATGCCATCGACCATCTTGGCGAAGAAGCGGTGGATGGTGCCCGCATTGCGAAACGTCGCCATCGAGCGACGAAGCTGATTGGCCTCCTCCGGCGTGAACTTCGCCGCATCGATGGCGATGCGCATCGCCTGCTCCTGAAACAGCGGCACGCCCAGCGTCCTGCCAAGGACCTGCTGCAGCTCATTGGCCGGACCGCAACCGGGCGCAGGTGACGGCAGGTCCGGCTTTTCCAGTCCCTGCCGCCGGCGGAGATAGGGATGCACCATGTCGCCCTGTATCGGCCCTGGACGAACGATCGCCACCTCGATCACCAGATCATAGAATGTGCGTGGCTTCAGCCTCGGCAGCATGTTGATCTGCGCGCGAGATTCCACCTGAAATACGCCGATCGAATCACCGCGGCACAGCATGTCATAGACAGCAGAGTCCTCGGTAGGCACGTCGGCCAGGTTCTGCATCCCCAGCAGCTCGAATGCCTTCCTGATGCAGGTCAGCATCCCGAGCGCCAGTACATCGACCTTCATGATTCCGAGCCGGTCGATGTCGTCCTTGTCCCATTCGATGAAGGTCCGCTGGTCCATCGCGGCCCTGCCGATCGGCACGGTCTCATCCAGCCGGCCGCGCGTCAGCACGAAGCCGCCGACATGCTGCGACAGATGACGCGGCAACCCGACAAGCTGCCGCGCCAGCTCAATCGAACGGCGGACGACGAAGCTAGTTGGATCGAGGCCGATTTCCCTCAGACAGTCGTCTGACCAAAGTTCCTCCCCCCCATGCCACGACTGTGCGGACAGTGCTGCCGTGGCGTCCTCCGACAGCCCCATCACCTTCCCCACCTCGCGGATCGCCCGCTTCGGCCGGTAGTGGATCACCGTTGCCGCAATGCCTGCGCGTTCACGGCCATAGCGTCGATAGATGTACTGGATCACCTCCTCACGCCGCTCGTGCTCGAAATCCACGTCGATATCCGGCGGTTCGCGGCGTTCGGTGGAAATGAACCGCTCGAACAACAGATTGATCTGTGCCGGATCGACCGCCGTGATGTGCAGGCAGTAGCACACTGCGGAATTGGCCGCCGAACCTCGGCCCTGACAGAGAATGTCGTTGTCCACGGCGTAGCGCACGATGTCATGTACCGTCAGGAAGTACCGTGCATAATTGAGCTGCGCGATGATGCGCAACTCCTTCTCGACGGCATCGCGAACATTAGTGGGAACCCCGTCGGGATAACGCACCGTCGCGCCCTGCCAGGTCAGGTTGGCGAGATGCTCGTCCGGCGTCAGCCCAGGCGGGATCGGCTCGTCCGGATATTCATAAGCTAGTTCCCCCAGCGAAAAGTCACAGCGCCCGACGATTTCCTGCGTGCGCAGCACAGCATCGGGATGCTCGCGGAACAGCCGGACCATCTCCTTTGGGGACTTCAAATGCCGTTCGGCATTTGGCTGCAACGCAAGACCAGCCTGGTCGATACGGCAGCCGAGACGGATGCAGGTCATCACGTCCTGCAACTGGCGTCGATCGGGCAGGTGGTAGAGCGCGTCGTTGGTGGCCACCATCGGCAACAGCAGATCGGCCATCGCGCGCAGACGGCTCGCGTCATCGCCACGATAGCGGCGATCGGCGGCGAGGTACGCCCGGTCACGGAAATCTGCCCTCAGGCGCTGGACATTTGCGCGGAAGCCGGCATCCAGCCGGTCCGGCGAGACGACAAGCAGAATCTGTCCCTCGCCGTGTTCCAGCAGATCGGCGTAGCGCAGAAAACAGCGGTTGGTAGCCTTCGCCGCATCGCTGCTGTCGCCGTGCGGCACGCGTCCCTTGCCGACGGTGAGCAGACGCGTCAGCCGTCCCCAGGCCGCTCGATCCTGCGGGTAGCACAGCACGTCGGGCATGTCGTCGCGGAATGACAGACGGCCGCCGACCACCATGCGAATGCCGACTTCCTTCACCGCGTCGTGCATCCGCACTACACCGGCCACACTGTTGAGATCGGTGATGCCGATGGCGGACAATCCCAGCACCGATGCGGTGGCGGCCAGTTCCTCCGGCGACGAGGCGCCGCGCAGGAAGGAAAATGCGCTCGCCACCTGAAGTTCGGCGTAGAGCGCGTCGAATTCACGCATCTCAACGCGCACCGCCGTAAACTCCCTCTCCGCCCCTCGGGGCGGAGAGGGCCGGGGTGAGGTGAGGGCTAGGACCTCTGGTACGCCCTGCGGACGGACTGCCGGCCCCGGAAGTTCCGCGGCCAGCTACGTCCCCCACCTTGTGTCTCGCCAATCTGGCAGAGTGTGGCTGCCAGGGGATCGGCGGGATCCGATCCCCTGGCACGGCCTGGAGCCCGTCCCCACCAAGGTACTGCAAACCGCGGGTGAGCAAGGTGCCCAGGCCGTCTCTTCGCAATCCCGAACAGTTGCGTGGGGTCAACCCCGCACCACAAGGCAGGGACAGAAGAATGGCACAGATCGCCCCGACGGTGGGAGTCGATGTTTCCAAACAGCGGCTGGATGTCGCGTTGTATCCAGCTGAAGCGCGGTTCAGCGCCAGCAACGACAGCGCCGGCTGGCATGAGTTGTGCCGCCGGCTCCGCCCGATCGGCGCGCGGGCGATCGGCATCGAGCCGAGCGGCGGATACGAACGTGGCGTCATCGCCGCCTTGCTGGACGCCGGTCTGCCGGTCCGCTCGGTCAATCCGTGGAAGCTGCGGCAGTTCGCCAAGGCTGCCGGGTGGTTGGCGAAGAACGACCGGCTCGATGCATGGGCGATTGCCTGCTTCGTCGCCACGCTGCCAACCCGCGCGGTGCAACACGATCCGACACGCCAACATCTCGCCGAGCTGGTTACGGCGCGACGGCAGATCGTCGATCTCAGGCAGGAGCTCAGCAACCAGCTCGAACACCTCAGCGATCCTGAGTTGCGGCGAATGCAGGAGCGGCGCATCCGCCACATCGACGCCGACCTGGTGCGGCTCGATCGCCGCATCGCGGACGCCATCGCTGCGGTCCCCGCGCTTGCCACGCGCCACGACCTGCTCCGCTCGATGCCAGGCGTTGGTCCGGTTCTCGCCGCCACTTTGCTGGCGCTGCTACCCGAACTCGGCAGTATCACGAACCGTGCGATCGGTGCCTTGGTCGGTGTCGTTCCGTATGACTTCGACAGCGGCAGGATGAAAGGGCTGCGCTGCATCTTCGGCGGTCGCGCCGCGGTCCGCCGCGTCCTGTTCATGGCAGCGCAGGCCGCGGCGATGTGCAATCCGGTCCTGAAGGCGTTCAAGCAACGCCTGCTGGCTGCCGGCAAGAAGCCCAAGGTCGCTATCATCGCGGTGATGCGCAAGCTGCTGACCACATTGAACGCCATGCTGCGCGACCAGCAGGAATGGCGGGCGGCTGAAGCATGACATTGCTCATCAACGCGGATGTCCCTTGGTTCGACCGCACTGCGACCCGTCCCTTCGTCCCGACCTGCGGAGCAGACCAGCCGCCGCGCGCAGGGGCGGTCAATAGCCTGCCCCGGACTTGATCCGGGGATGGCCGCAGGCCACCGCCGAAGGCGGCGCGCAGCGTCATTGACGGCCCCGAGCACGGCGGCAGAATCGCGCCAGACGGGAGCGAAACAAAATAGACAGTTGCTCACCCTGACCCTCTCCGCCCCCATGGGCGGAGAGGGAAATGCAGAGGCCATGACGAGTTAGAGACATCTCACCCGAACAAGCCATGCAGATACCACCGCGGCATCCGGTCCTCGGCGTGCAGGCCGGCGCGAAAGATCCAGAACCGCGCACCATCGGCATCCTCCACCCGGTAGTAGTCGCGGATCAGGTCGGTTTCCGGGCGTTTGTCCGATCGCCTGCCACGCCACCATTCGGCGGCGATCCGCTCGGGACCTGCGGCGGCACGCACCCGATGCGCCACGCCACGCCAACTGAACCGGATCGGCGGATCATCCGGCACCGGCGCAATCACCTCGATCTCCTCCGGCTGGCGCAGCAAACGGATAGGACGAGGTGCGGCCGGATCGTCCACCCATGACGGCTGCCTGACCGGCAGCGGCGGAACACGCCGCACGGCGCGCTCCGGCACATGGCTTGAGTACGGCGCGACACGTGACACAACGTCCGATCCCAGACGATTGGTCAGCGTGTCGACCACACCGGCCAGCCGGTCCGTGGCATCAGTCGTGGCAAAATCGGCAAGCTGGGTCTGCGGCGTCTGCAACGGCGCCACGATCTCGGCTTCCAGCGCAATCGCCTCGATCCCGAAGCCCGGATCGACAGTGTCCAGCTTCTCGCGCAGCAGCTTGATCAGATAGCCGGCATCGCGCACCGCCAGTGCTGTGGTCACCGCGATCTGCGGCACGTCCTCGTCCACCCGAAAGAAGCGCGCAACGAAGCGCCGGCCGCCTTTGTCCTGTTCCGCCAGGCGCACGCACAGTCGTTCGGCAAGCCGGGACAAAGCACACGCCAGGTCCTCCGGCGTGCCGATCGGTTCGACGAAAGCCAGGCGCTCATGCCATTCGATCGGCGGACGAGGCCAATCGATGGCTTCGTCCATCGCGCCAAGCGCCTGATCCAGCCGCAATACGGGCAACGCGCCGAAGCGGGCGGTGATTTGCGCACGCGGAATGCGCAGGAGGTCCTGCACCGTGCGCAAGCCAAGGCGACGCAATCCGGTCACGGTGCCGGCGTCGAGCCGGAGACTGCTGACAGGCAGATCGGCCAAGGCCGCCATCTCCTGTTCTGACGGCAGAATAGTCTGGTCTTTCCCCATGTGTGTCAGTGCCCAGGCAGCCCCGGTGGTGCCGGCAATCGCCACGCGGCAGGGAATGGCATTCCCTTCCAGTCGGGAGACGAGATTCCGTGCCAGTTCAGCTTCGGTAGCGAAAACCGCTGTGCAGCCGGTGATATCCAGCCACAATCCATCCGGCGGATCCGGCGCGGCCATCGGCGTATAGCGCTCGCACCAGACCGCGAGCCTTCCCAATGCGGCTTCATCGGCTGCCCGATCGGCCTCGGCGGGAAGCAAACCGGGGCAGACGGCACGCGCCTCGGTCAGCGTCTGGCCGGGACGCAGCCCCTGAGACTCGCCAGCCACGCCCACTGCGACAAGATGCCGGACGCCGCGAATGGTTTCAATCGTGACGAGCGGCCTATCCGGCGAGGCGGAGGCGTTGCGGGTCAGGCGCGTGATCGGCCAGTGCGGCAACCACACGGAGAGGATGCGTCGCATCATCCGAAGCCTCCATGATCCATTCTCCCGGCCTACCGCCACGCGCATGGGTCAACGCCACGTGCCAGCGTGGCAGGCCTGGTTCCTTGCCATCCCGAACACTGGGCACAGCGGTGAGATGCCAGCGGGTGACGGCAACGCTGGCCTCCCGGTCGGCGGTCCGGTGCCCGTGCGGCCAGCGGCGCAGTGCGAAGCCGGTCGAGCCATGACCCAGGCAGGCAAGCTGCAGCCGACGCGAGGCGGTACGGCCGAACTGTCCCACCTCCCCCACCACGGCGGCGGCAACGCCTTCCCGCAGCGCGACCTCCATGGCAGCGAGCGTGTCGATATCCTTGGCTGGATGGACCAGGACCAGCCGATTGGGATCGAAGCCGTAGGGCAACAGCCCGGGCGGGTGCAGGTCGGCAGAGGGAGCGATCCAGAAGACCGGCTTCTCCGAGGCGATGCGTGCCAGCAGGGCGGCGATGAAGGCCGTGGGCAGTGCGGCGGTTTCCGCATCCAGCCCCGCCGCGCCGACCTCGTGCAACTGACCCAGCGGCAGGCCGCCACTGGGCAGGCAGGCATCCACACGCGGATCGTTGAACGGCAGGCAACCGCCAGGCGATTTCGCCGGACGCAGCCTGTCCCGCAGGGCAGCCAGATGCGCCGGCAAGGCCGGCGGACGGCTGAGCCTGCCTGGGCGGATGGAGTCCCCTGCCGATGAAAAAGCGGAGGGAGCTTCGTCGGTAGGGCGTCCAGCGGGATACGACAGGTGGCGCATGCTAGTTCATTATTTGTTCTCATCCGCGCCGTGAGTCAACGACTCGAATCGGGAACACGCCATCCTGAGCAATCAACCGGAAAACCCGAAGGCCGGGCTTCACCGCCTCATGCTCGACCTTCGTGCCTTCGTGGTGAATTCTTCCTACCGGTAAGCGAAAGACAACCGAGCGTCGGCACGCTGCCGCGCCACCAGGAAGCCGATCACCGCGAGGTTCGCCAGGTTGAAGAACACGCCCACCGCGAACGCCGGCGCATAAAACCCGAAATGGTCGTACAGCGCCCCCGCCAGCCAGCTCCCGAACGCCATCCCCGACATGCCGAGGAAGAAGAACGTCGGCACCCGCCACGCGGCCTCGGATGACGGGAACAGTTCCCGAATGGCCACGACGTAGGATGGAATGATGCCGGAGAAGCCCAGGCCGAACGCGGCCGATACGGCGAACAGCCCAACCTCGTTCTGGGTCAGCAGAAAGGCGCCGATCGCCACCGCCTGGCACGCCGACCCGGCCATCACCGCGCGCAACCCGCCCACGCGATCGGCCAGCATTCCCCAGAATTGCCGGCTGACGAAGGCGGAGGCCAGCAGCACCGACAGCATCGCCGCGCCGTGCGTCGGCGAGATGCCGAGGTCGGTGCAGAACGCCACAAGATGCGAACTCGGCACCGCCATTGGGATGCAGCAGAAGAACGACGCGATGCAGATCAGTGCCAGGACCATGTTCGCCGGCATGCCAAGTACCGACGCGCCCTTGCGTGGATCGCCCGACATCGCGTGTGCGGCCAGCGGCTCCGGCGACGGGCGCAGGCATAGCAGGGTCAGCGGCAGAATAACCACGACCACCACGGCGGAATACGCCAGCATCGTCATCTGCCAACCATACAGCGCGATGCCGCGCTCGAATACCGACGGCCAGATGATGCCGGCGACGTACTGGCCTGATGAGATGAAGGCCAGCGCGGACCCGCGGCGGCGATCGAACCAGCGGGTGACATAGACCACCAGCGGTGCATAGATCGCACCGTTGCCGACCAGGCCGATCAGCAGCCCGTGCCCGACATACAGTGCCCACACGCTGCCGCTTGCGGATATCGCAAGCCCGAGCGCCATCATCACAGCGCCGATGCTCGCGGTGAGTCGGATGCCGATGCGGTCCGCCAGCCAGCCCATCATGATGCCGCCGAGGCCGGTCCCCACCCAGACCAGCGCGCCGGCCAGCGCCACCACCGATCGGTCGGTGCCGAGCGCTTCCTGGATCGGCTTCAGTCCAACCACGACCAGCAGCGGCGCGCCGTAGGAGATCGACAGGATGGCCAGCGTCAGGCACGCGGCAGTCCATGACGCGCGGCTCTCGATGCTGGCCGCGCGCCGCGGCATCATGCCTGTATCCGGCATTGCCGGCGTCTCCTCCTGGGTCGGCGTTCCGTCGTCGGGTTTTCCTGCCCAGGCGAGGGACCTATAAGCGGCGTGCCGATATGGACCCGGCATCGCGGCCCGGCAAGCTGGAGAGACCGATGAACGAACCCATTGGCGCGCAATCAACCGGACCACTTCCCACGGGGCCACTTCGGGGCCTGCGTGTCTTCGATCTGACGCGTGTCCTGGCCGGTCCGACATGCGCGCAGATGCTGGCCGATCTCGGTGCCGACGTGATCAAGATCGAACGGCCAGGTGCCGGCGACGACACGCGCGGATTCGCGCCGCCGTATATGCCGGGGACCAACGAGAGCGCCTATTTCGTCGGGGTGAATCGCAACAAGCGCTCGGTCACGCTGGATATCGCCAAGCCCGAGGGTCAGGCGATTGCCCTGAAGCTGATCGCGCAATGCGACATCCTGGTGGAGAACTTCAAGGTCGGTGCGCTGGCGAAATACGGCCTTGGGTATGACGACCTGCATACGAAGTTCCCCCAGCTGATCTATTGCTCCATCACCGGCTTCGGCCAGACCGGACCGTATGCGCCGCGCCCGGGCTATGACTCGCTGATCCAGGCGATGGGTGGCGTGATGAGCCTGACCGGCGAGCCGGACGGTCTGCCGCAGAAGGTGGGCGTGCCTGTCGCCGACCTGTTCGCCGGGTTGTACGGTTGCATCGGCATTCTAGCCGCCCTGCGGCATAGGGATGCGACGGGCCAAGGACAGCAGATCGACATCGGCATGCTTGATACGCATGTTGCGTGGCTGGCGAATCAGGGCATGAACTATCTGGCCACCGGCGAGAATCCCGCGCGGCTCGGCAACCAGCATCCCAATATCGTGCCGTACCAGGTGTTCCCCACGGCGGATGGGCACATCGTTCTGTCGGTCGGCAATGACCCGACGTTCAAGCGGTTCTGCGAGGCGTTTGCGCTGACGCATCTGGTGGAGGATGCGCGCTTCGCGACCAATGCGGCGCGGGTCGAGAACCGGCAGCTTGTCACCGACACCCTGATACCGGTGATGGGGCAACATCCGACCGAATGGTGGGTGGACAGGCTGGAGGCGCTGAAGATCGGTTGTGGTCCAATCAACAAGCTGTCCGAGGTTTTCGCCGATCCGCATGTGGTGGCCCGCGGCGTGGTGCGCGAGATGGCGCACGGATCGGGTGAGACGGTGAAGGTGATAGCCAATCCGGTGCGTTTGTCGGAGACGCCGCCGGACTATCGTCGCGCCCCGCCGCTGCTGGGTGAGCACACCGATGCGGTGCTGGGCGAGAGGCTTGGATTGGATGCCGCGGCGCTTGAGAAGCTGAGGGCGCAGGGTGTGATCTGATGGTGCGTGACGGCCACGAATATGGGAATAGCCATGACTCCCCCTCCCCTTGCGGGAGGGGGTTGGGGGGAGGGGTTGCCACCGGCACGGCCCCCTCCCCCCCACCCCCTCCCGCAAGGGGAGGGGGAGTAAACGGGGGCGAACTGCCGCCCGAGACTGTCCATCTGTCGTTCGAGACCGGGCCGTACCGCATGGCGATGGGCCTGATCACGGTGCCGCAGAGCGATTGGATCGAACTCGATGCGCGCTACCGGGAGGAAATGGCCGAGCGCCGCCGGCTGCTGGCTGAACGGCATGACGATGTGTTCGGCGTGTTGCCGCAAGCCGAGGACGCAAGCTGCGAGGCACTTCAGCGTCTCGTCGCGTACTTGACGACGCAGTTTCCCGACCGGTTCAGACTGGATGGCAGCACGCTGATCAACCGGCTGACCTGCGAAACCTGGAACCTCGCCGCGCCGCCATGCCATCCATTGGAACTCGCCGGTCGCCTTGTCCAGGAGGACCTCTGCATCATCCAGTCTGATGCGGGCGTGCCTCGTTTCACCGCCGCAATCCTGTGCTTCCCGAGCCGCTGGCGTCTGCATGAGAAACTGGGACGCCCCCTCACGGTGGTGCACGGCCCGGTGCCGTTCTACGCCGACCGCCTCGCATCGCCGGTCAACCGCTTCATGGCAAAGGTCAAGCCGGGACACATCGCGTCACGGCTCAACTGGTCGGTGCTGGACGATCCGGCGATGTACCAGCCGAGCGGCAAGTGGCGTGAGGCGGCGAACACCGCGATCACGCCGGAAAATGCCGGCGACACACTGTATCTTCGCGTCGAGCGGCAAACCCTGACGCGTCTGCCTCGCACCGACGCAATCCTGTTCGGCATCCGCGTGCACAGCTATCCCTTGGCCGCGGCCATCACCAAACCGGCCGTTGCCGCGCAGCTGGCCGAAGCAGTACGGGCGCTGCCGGAGGAGACGCGGCATTACAAAAGCCTCAAGGCCTTCGGCCCTGCGTTGCTCGCGTGGCTGGACGCACGCGCGGCTTTGCCGCAGGCTTTCGGCACATTCGGAGGAGCCTCGCCGTGAGTCATCGCCCCACCGTCTATGGCACCCGCCACGCCGTCTCCGCCGGCCATTACCTGGCGGCCTCCGCCGCGTTCTCCATCCTCGAAGCAGGCGGCAATGCGATCGACGCCGGCTGCGCCGCGGGCATCGCGCTGGCCGTGCTGCAGCCGGATCTGGTCAACGTCGCCGGCGTCGCGCCCATCATGATCCGGCTTGCCGATGGCACCGTCGAGAGCATCGCGGGCCTTGGCTGGTGGCCGAAATCGCTGCCGGCCGACATCTTCATGCGCCAACACGGAGGAAAAATTCCCGATGGCGTGCTGCGCACCGTCATACCGGCCGCGCCCGACGCGTGGATAACCGCGCTGGAGCGCCACGGCACGATGCGCTTTGCCGACGTCGCCGCATCGGCGATCCGCTACGCGGGGGAGGGGTTTGCCGTTTATCCGCTGCTTGCCGTCTCGATCGCCGCGCACGAGCACGAATACCGGCGCTGGCAATCGAACACCGCGATCTTCCTGCCGAACGGCCGCGTGCCGCGAACGGGGGAGAAATTCGTGCAGTCGGACCTCGCGCGCATGCTGCAGTTCATGGCCGACCAGGACCGCGCCGCGGGGCCGGACCGCAAGGCGGGGCTTCGGGCGGCGCACGATGCGTTCTACACCGGCGACATTGCCCGCGAGATCGCCGCGTTCCAGAAGCGCGAGGGCGGCTACCTGACAATGCAGGACCTCGCCGAATATCGCTCGCGCATCGAGCCGGTGGTGCGGCGGAACTGGCGCGGCCACGAGGTCATCACCTGTGGCCCATGGTGCCAGGGACCCGCGCTGCACGAGGCGCTGGCGTTGCTCGAGCAGGTCGGGATCGCCGGGCTGTCGCACAACTCGGCCATCTACCTGCACCGCATCGCCGAGTGCGTGAACCTCGCCATGGCCGACCGCGAGTATTTCTTCGGCGATCCGGCGTTCGTGGACGTGCCGATCGATCATCTGCTCGATCCGGCGACCGTCGCGCGCCGGGCATCGGCGGTGCGCGACGACCGCGCATTCGGCGCGATGCCGGCCCCGCTCGACCGCACCAACCTGCCGCACATGGCCAGCATAGCCGATCTGCCCAAGGTGGAAGCCGACACGTCGTACTGCTGCGTCATCGATCGTTGGGGCAACGCCTTCAGCGCCACGCCATCCGATGGGTCCGGCAATCTGCCGGTCGTGCCGGGTCTCGGCATCACGCCGTCCGGCCGCGGCTCCCAGAGCCGGCCCGATCCGCGCCATCCGGCCGGTGTCGCGCCCGGCAAGCGCCCGCGGCTTACTCCCAATCCTGCGATGGTGGTGACCGACAAGGGCGGCGTGATGCCGTTCGGCACGCCGGGCGGCGATGTGCAGACCCAGGCCATGCTCCAGGTGCTGCTGAACGTCTTCCAGCACGGCATGGAGCTGCAGGACGCGATCGAGGCGCCGCGCGTCGCCAGCTATTCCTTCCCGTCATCATTTGCGCCGTTCGAGTATTTCCCAGGGCGGCTGGCGGCCGAGGGCCGGATCGATGCGGCGACCCGCGCCGACCTCGCCTCGCGCGGACATGAAGTGCGGGACTGGCCGGACTGGACCTGGCTGGCCGGGTCGGTCGAGGCGATCCTCACCGACCCGGCGACTGGCCTCATCGGCGCAGGGGCGGACCCGCGACGGCCGGCCTACGCAATTGCGATCTGACCGGCCGCGGTGATGCTGTTGGCGCCACGAAACTGTGCTACTCTCTGGCCGTTATGAACGATTCTCATCCGCACCTGCACGCGATCCTGCGACTGGTCGATGCCGATGGCGCCACGCAGCAACTGGCGATGGAGGTCATCGCGGAACCCCGAGAGCGGCGTGACGGAATGATCCGACGGCTGCGCGAGCTGTATTGCGCTGGGCTGACACGTGCCGGCCAATCACGCCAGATCGTTGGCAGGATGGGTGACGCGCTGGAGGCAAGGCTGCGCGATCGGGTGGTGGAAATCGAGGTGCGCGGCGGCGGCACGGTTGGTACCGCCTAACCCCACGATGCCGTCGAGGTTCGGCCCGGGAGTGCCGATGCGGGTTGTCTGTCAGCTCCGGCCACGAATCGAATGGCCCGAGGGAATCAACGATCCAAGGCGACCAAACAGGTAGCCCAGGGCGAACACGATCAAGGCGGCAGTGATCGGCTGAGCGCGGATCACATCCCGCACCTCACCCACGCCACCTTTGGCCGCGCAGGCAGCATGCTGAACCTGCCCAGCCGCGCCCTGAATCCCGCCTGCCACGATTTGCGCTGCTCCCCCGATCGAGTCCTGGATGCCGCCTCCGACTGAGTCGCTCATGATACCCCCTATGCCAGGCGCGACACCTTGGCGGCTCGCAGGTCTGT
>DATMND010000017.1:0-5724 GCA_035569235.1 Acetobacteraceae bacterium
TTTGGCAGTACTACATCCAGCTTGTCGCCGTGGAGCAGGCATTCAAAAACCTGAAGGGCGATCTGGCAATCCGCCCGGTGTTCCATCAGGACGAGCGCCGTATCGAAGCCCATATCTTCATCGCGTTCCTGGCATACTGTCTGCAGGTCACGCTGCAACGCCGTCTTCATGCCTTGGCACCCGGATTGACCGCGCGCAGCGCACTGGAAAAATTCGCCGCCGTCCAGATGATCGATGTCCACCTGCCGACAACCGACGGACGGGAGCTGCTGTTGACCCGCTACACCCAGCCCGAGCCGGCACTCCAACTCCTGATCCAACAGCTCAAGTTCCAATTGCCGCCCCAGCAGCCTCCCAAAATCACCACCACCGCTGTCGCCCGCGTCACCTGATGTAGTGAAGACTTTTCCGTCCATCTCCTTGATAAATAAGGAAGGGGACCCTCAAAAACCCGCGAATCCGCGAAGTCGGGCTAACCCGCCGCCGCCATAGATCGCGACGGCCGGGCGAGGGGGCCTGTGATCCCGCGCCCGGCCTGACCTGGAAGGACAACCCTGATGCCTCCCAGGCTGACCACGACGCTATCACATCCGCTTTGGCCATTAGCCGCATGCGGCACGACGGCTGCGGCGGTCGCGCGGGGAAGGTGGAACTGCTCACCGGATCGAGGGCGTCAGCAGTCGGCCAGTGCGGCGGATCGTGCTGGTGGGTGCCGGCGGGCCGCTGACTGGGCCAGCGCGCCATGGTTGTGGCGCCGCGGAACCGCAGCGGCTTCATTCCGGGCTCGGTGAGCGGTTCCAACTAATAGCTTGGCGGCGTGGCGGCTGCCGTGACTGGCATCGGCACAGTCAAACCGACGCCAGGCGCTCCGCCGGCCCTGGCGACTTGTCGATGACTACGCGAATTCTTCCGCAGCCTTAACATAATGAGGATTATGGCGTCGTCTCAGGGTTGAGCGGCGCTTCACGGTCGGCCGGCGTCCGGTATACCTAAGCGCGGCGTTATGTTATCTTCCCCGTGCTGCGTGATCCGACGTAATTCGAAAAACGCGTGGCGTTTTTGCTAGGCGTATTGTGAATTCGGACAAGGGAGGAGATCCGTGCTTTTCATCTGCTACCTGAATTGGACCGACCAAGGCGCGAGAGCGGTCAAAGGTGTGGCAACGCGACACGAAAACCTCAAGACCGAGATCGCGGGCTTAGGCGGTCGGCTGGTCGGCGGCTATGTGACGAAAGGTCAATATGATGTCGTTCTCGTGCTAGAAATGCCCGACGACGATGCGATGACTAAGTTGGCGATTGGTTTGGCATCGCGAGGTAATGTGCGCACCACGACGGTACGGGCATACTTACCGGAAGAATTCGGAAAGCTCGCGGCCGGGGTACCTTGAGCACATCGTCCTGCAGAAGCCTCGCGGGGGCGGACGACTGGCTCGGCCGCAGGGACAAGGATTTTCGCTCTGAGGCCCGTGGCACCGTTCATGCATGTGCACGAACTAGGCTGGTCGAGAGAGGCCGCCAGTCGCCAAGCCGACTATCGCTCGGGCCGCGGCTATTCGGCTCCCCCCGTCGCGCTCGGGCGGTATTTTTCGAGAGGGCGACAAACCCAACGGCAAGACCATTTCCCTCTGCGATTCACGCCCAGTAATTGTTTTTGCGTAACCTGCTAAAAGCTTGTGCAGCCTTTTTGAGTGATACCTGACCAGCTCTTCCCGCCCGCCGCCTTGCACTGATTCAAGGTAGGAGGATTATCCTGCAGCAACGAGCCACCGGTGCAAGCGGCCTGCTGAAAGCATTGGCCCCGATCAGCGTCCGGCCCCGCCGGCTGCTTCGGGCCGCACCCACTTATGGCGATGACAGGAACGAGTGCTGTCGATACCACGATCATACGCCAGGCGTTCATAACGGTATTCCTCCAACGAACACATATGCGATGGCGGCGACCCACGGGCCGCTCCGAGTGTCCTATCTCGCCTGGCCATGGCGACTTGCCGATGACTTCGCGAGTTCTTCCGCATCCTTACCATAATCGGGCTTATGGCGTCGCCCGGAGGTTGAGTGGGGTAGCCCTCGCCGCGGGCACTTGTGGAAGATAGGCGGCCCTGTCCCAATTGGCCTGTAGTCTGGCTGCTACGACCGCTGGGCCTCCGATTTTCTCGTTCCGGCCGCAGCCAACTCTGCCACCAGCCGGCGGAGCGGGTGACGCTCTCCGGCTACCGATCGATTTGGGCCATCGCGTTGCGCAGCGGCTCATCGGAAATTCGCATGATGCCGCGGTAGGGCTCGTTCAATTCAAGGATAAGGAAGATCGCGCCCGCGACCGAGAGTGCGCCGACCAGCATCGCAACGGTGACGGTCGCGTTGGCGCGCGCGAACAGACCGAAGCCGAGAAACAATACGCTGATCCAGAAAACCAACACGGTCAGGAACGGCCATGCGATCGAGCCGCCAAGCTGCTCGAACATTTGCAGGCGCGACCGCGCAATATTTTCCGACTCCTGTAGCGCTCGGCTCTGCATCATGCGTTCGAGGTCGGTTCCGGGCGAGAGCCTTTCCACCTGCCCGACGGTGGCTTTCGCAGCGTTTTGCGTGTCCGTCGAGTTGAGGTCCTCGGGCCGTATGCCCTCCGGCGACCAGATCCGGTCATGCGTTTGCCGGACAAAGTCGCGCAGCCCGTCACGCGCCGCTTTTGCGCCTGGCCCGTAAAGTTCCAGCGTCCGATCGAGCAGGATGATGTCAGCCGAGAGCGCCTTCAGGTCGCCGCTTTGCTGATTATAGGAACTGCTTGCGGATGCGATGAGCAGACTCAGCACCAGCGCGGCCATGGTGGCGATCAGGCCCATCACGAGCTTCACCACATCCCGGGAGTCTGCGTCGAGATGACGGTCTGGCAATTTGACGTGCAGAACCATCCCGACGAGGGCCGCGCCAAAGGAACCGCCTGCAACGATTGAGGCAACAGCGAACGGACTCAGCACGACATGCCTCTCTTGGCGGTCGGGTGCCAGAACTTGGGCACGCTGCCTCGGCATGCGTCGGCGCCGAAAGCGAACGGCCTATGAGCGAAAGGTGCAACCCGAGTTGTCCTTGAAGCACTTAGCCTTGTCGTCGTAGGTCACCGCTCGGGTTAAGCCCACCGTTCTGAGCCCGAATAGCTGCGCAACTGCTCGCGGCGAGACCGCGGGCAGGCAATAAGCAATACCGAGCAGCGCTACGGCGGATATATAACGAATTAAGAGCTTGTGCGGCGCGAAGCCGCCGCAGAAGCTCCGTTGGACGAACGCGGGACGTTGGGCGGCGATTGGCGCTATGGGGATTTCACCGGGGACGCTGGGAGCGTGGGCTGATAATCGCGGCTCGGCGTGCCTGGTCTGGATAGTCCGACCGCTGTATCGCGGTCGGGAGTGGCGCTTTCAAGACGATCGGCAACGTCATCTGGAGCAAGGTTGGGCGGTCGGGTGCGTTGGTGACAGGGGTCTCCGGTGGCGTTCCGAGGCACGCAGCGGCAAGACCGGACGATGGCGGCGGAGGCATCCGCACCGATCAGGGCGCCATGGCCTGTTGCGGCGTGTGCGGTCCGAGCGTGCGGATGAAGACCAGCCGCCCCTGATGACAGTGCGGACAAATCCGTGGCTCGATCGGTGGCATTGGCTCTGCGTCAGAGTACTCGCGTGACGGGAGGACAAGCTCCGGTAGTGGGCCGGGCTCGGGCGGTGCCTGCAATTGCAGCATCTGCCGCACCCGGGTGGCGTTGTGGCGTTGGGCGGGATGCCATAAGCCGAAGTAGCGGACCTTGTGGAACCCGCGCGGCAGCACGTGCTGGAGGAAGCGGCGCATGAATTCGTCGCCGCTCAGTCGGCAGGTTCGCGGTCGGCCGGTCTTGCGTTCCTTGTATTGGATGGTGACCGTTTGGTCGTCGAGCCTGACGATCCGAGCGTTGGTGAGAGCGACGCGAAAGACGTAGCGGGCGAGGTAGTCGAGCACCGCCTGTTGACCGGTGCCCCAGGCGGTGACGTGGAGGATCCAGCGCGTGCGCCACACCGCGTCGGGGATGACGAGGTCAGGGCATTTTCGGAGCAGCAGCGCGCGGAACTTGCCGCGCACCAGTTTGGCGAGAGCCTTGATGGGTACCAGGAATTTACGGCGCGCCGGATGCCAGGAGGTGGCGTCCTCGGACATGCCGCCGCCACTGACCAGACAATGAACGTGCGGGTGCAGGCCGAGTTGCTGTGTCCAGGTGTGCAGCACGGCGAGCACGGCGACGGTGCCGCCGACGTAACGCGGATCGCGGGCGAGTTCGATGATCGCCGCAGCGCAGGCCTGCATCAGCACGCCATAGCCGTCGCGCTGATTGGCCCGCAGCACCGCGCGCAACTCGGCCGGCACGGTGATGGTGATGTGGAAGTACGGCACCGGCAGCAGCTCCGTCTGACGACGTTCGAGCCACTCCTGGGTCTGTGCGGTGTGGCACTTGGGGCAGCTGCGATTGCCGCAGGAATGATAGGAGAACACCTCGGTGTTGCATGCCTCGCAGTGCCAAACCTGGCCGCCGAGCGCCGCGGTTCGGCAGTCGAGAATGTCCTCGATGGCGCGTCGATGCGAGGGCAGCATCGACGCGCCGTACGCCGAGAGGTAGTCCGCCGCGAAGCGGCGGAACACGTCGGCGACCTCGATCATGACCGCGCCTCAGAGGCCGGTCATCAACCGATCGAGCAGACTGTGCAGCGACGCCCGGGTGGGCGTGGTCAGGTGAGTGTAGATGGCCGTGGTGGCGATGCTGGCATGGCCGAGCAAGATCTGTACGATCCGGGTGTCGATGCCGTTCTCGATGAGCCGCGTCGCGTAGGAATGGCGCAGAGCGTGTGGGGTAACCCCGCGCTGGATCCCTGCCGCGGCGGCCGCAGCGGCGAAGGTATCCGACAGCACGCGCTTATTGACCGGTGCGTCGCCGCGGTGGTTGGGGAACAACCAGCGGCGATTGTGATGGCGCCGCCACAAGTGGCCCAGCTCGTCGAGAACCGGCTGTGGCAGCGGCACGAGCCGCTCCTTGTCGCCCTTGCCAACGATACGCAACACCTGGTTGGCCCGGTCGACGGCGCCAATTTCCAGCGTAGTGGCTTCGCTGATGCGCAGACCACAGGCATACATGACGGCGAGGCAGGTCTTGTGGGTCGGGTTGCGGATACCGCTGAGCAGGCGACGGACCTGATCATCGGATAGCGCGTCAGGCAGCCGCTTCTGCCGTGGCGAGGCGATCTTTTTTTTCCCCGAACAGCTCCCAGCCACGGCCGAGTGTGTGTTGGTAGAAGAAACGCAAGCCGTAATGACCAATCTGGAAGGTGCCGCGTGCCACGCCTCGCTGGCGCAGGCCGAGCAGGTAGTTCCGCACCTCTTCTTCGCTAAGTAGATCGGGCGAGCGGTGGTAATGCGCAGCCAGCCGGCGCACCGCCTGGACGTAGACCTTCCGCGTCCCTTCCGCCAATCCGGCCAGGATCATGTCATCGATCATCCGCGTACGCTGTGGCGACATGAGGGTCTCCTTTCGTTGATGTTCCGGCGGGCTGCATCACGCCCGCCGACGCGAAAGGATACTCCTGACTATCAGCTATTCAGGCTGCGCGAGCTACACGCCTCTCTCTCGGCGAAGCCGTTCCGTCCAACCCACAGAAAAGGCCGGATATCGGCCGTAGAAGAACAGTCTGGATTTTTAGTCTATATTTCAATA
>DATMND010000018.1:0-16623 GCA_035569235.1 Acetobacteraceae bacterium
TGTTGAAGGGTGTCTCGGTCGCGCGGCGCACGCTGCGGAAACCGCCGCCGGTGATCACCTCGCGAAGCTTCGCCTCGCCCGCCTGCGCGCCAAGCGCCGCGCCCACCTCCTGCGACAGCGAAGTCGGCACGCAGATCATGGCCGAACCGGCATAGAACAGCCGCCCAACCGGATTGAGGTTGTCCTCCAGCCGATCGCCCGCCATCGGCTCGACAATCATCCATGTGCCGTCCGATTTCAGCGATTGCCGGACATGCGCCGCGGCCCCGGCCGGATCGCCCATGTCATGCAGGCAATCGAAGAACGTCACCAGATCGAAACCTGTTCCCGGAAACTCCTTCGCCTTCGCGACTTCGAAGCGTGCGTTGTCCGACACACCGTGCTCCCGGGCGTGCGCCCGTGCATTTTCAATGGAGCTTGGATGGAAGTCGTATCCGACAAACGTCGAGTTCGGGAACGCCTTCGCCATGAGCACCGTTGACCAGCCGTGGCCGCAGCCGACATCCGCCACGTTCGCGCCGCGCTCAAGCTTTCCGACCACACCGTCGAGCGTGGGAAGCCAGTTTGCGACCAGATTATTGTAGTAGCCAGGCCGAAAGAACCGTGCCACGGCGCAGAACATGCAGCCGGTGTGATCGTCCCAGCCGACTCCCTTGCCGGTCTTGAACGCCGCCTGCACCTTTGGCTGCGCGTCGATCAATGATGCCATCAGGTCGAAGCCGCCGAGCATATAGACCGGGCTGTCCTCGTCCGCGAAGACCATCGCCTGCTCCGGCGGCAGTGTGAACCTGCCGGTTGCCGGTTCGTAGGTCAGATAGTTGGATGCGGCCTGGTGCGACAGCCATTCGCGCAGATAGCGGTCGTTGACGCCGGCTTCCTTGGCCAGTTCGGCGCAGGTCATGCTTCCCTTGGTGTGCATGGTCCGATAGAGCCCAAGCGCGTCACCGATACGCACCATGCCGATGCTGGCAGCGCCTCCCAGGTCACCCAACATCTGCCCGATGAACTGGTTGAGTTTGCCTTCGTCGATCATCGTGTGTTTTCCCCTATTTGAATTTTATCAAGAACGTCGCCAACCTTACTTTTGTCAGCCGCCCAAAACTAGGTTCGTCTCGTGGTTAAGCCAAGCTGGGAACCGTGCGGCATCTGTGCCTGACAGCCGGTTTCGGAACTGGTATCGACCAGGCATCGATAGTGAATCGCCTCGCAACAAGTGTCGCGGACGTCGCGACGCGCCCGACCGACGTGGTCACGGCACGCGCATAGCGGGGAAACGTCTCCCATGCGTGCGCGCAATCGAGCACCGCCCGTTCGTCGGGGGCTACAGGACCGTTATTTCCACAGCCTGGCAGCAAGGACTGTGAACTCGTTCACAGGTCGACAACCTAAATTTCGGGTTCGGTGGCAATGCGGCATGCCAGACCGGGGCGGCGGTGTCAGCTGCTCACCTTGGATCCGCGGCACGATGTCGGGGAGCAGGGCGTCACTCCGCCAGGCGTCCTGCTCAACGGATCAGCTTCCGAAGAACCGCAGGAACCAGTCCAGCACCTGTTCCGGCACTTCCTCGTTCACATAGTGCCCACTCGGCAGCGCCTCGCCGCGGACATCCTGCGCGCGCTGCCGCCACAGCGCGAGTGGATCGGCGAACCGTTTGCCCACGCTGCTGCTCTTCCCCCATAGTACTAGGATCGGCATCGCAAGCTTGCGGTCGAGATCGGCAGTGTCGAGTTCGCAGTCGATGGTCGCGGCGGCGCGATAGTCGGCGCAGGAGCCGCGGATCGTCTTCTCATTGAAGCAGCGGACATACTCGTCCCAGATTGCCGGCGGGATGTGGTTCAGGTCGGCGGTCAGCTTCAGCAGCTTCTTGCGCATGAACCAGTCCGCCGGGACGCTGCCCAGCATGCGCTCGGGGAAGTCGGACGGCTGCGCCATGAACGGCCAGTGCCAGCCGCCGATCGCGCCGTCCTTGTCCATCGCCGCCCACATGTCGAGCGTGGGCACGATGTCGATGATCGCGGCTTTTTCCACTTTGTCCGGATGGTCGAGGCACATGCGGTGCGTGGTGCGGCCGCCGCGGTCGTGGCCGGCGACAAAGAAGCGATCGAAGCCGAGGGCCTGCATCACCTCGACCTGATCCTGCGCCATGGCACGGAACGAATAGTTGACGCTGCCCGGCTCCTCTGGCGGTGCCGAGCTATCGCCGTAGCCGCGCAGGTCGGCGGCAACGACATGGAAGCGTTCCGCGAGGCGGGGGGCCACCGCGTGCCAGGAGACGTGCGACAGCGGGTTACCGTGCAGCAGGAGCAACGGCGGTCCGCTGCCGCCATGCCGTAGGCGGATGCGCGCGCCGGAGGTGTCGATGTCGATGAGCGTAAACCCAGGCATGATTTCCATGGGCTGGTTTCCCTTGTTCAGCGCCGGCGAGTGGTCGGCGGAGCGTACTGCATTCGCCTTGGGTTGTGATAGGCGGCACTCCGCGCAATCAAGACGTTTCAGGACAAGACAGCCGAAACCCGTAGTGCGCACCGCACACCGCAAGGAAACCAGTTGCAGCCCGTAATGCATCGCGCGCTTCGTCTGGTGACGGCACGATCGTCTCGTCGTAGTCGGCGGCAGTGCGTTCGTCCTTGACCTCATTGAACGCCTTGCCGGCGGCGCGCAGCGCATCGTCGAGATCCCGCACCAGAAGTCCGAACTGCTGAATTGCTGGGTCGTGCCGCTTCGGGGCCCTACCGGTGACCTGAAACAGAACCGCCCGAGCGGCGTGGAACATCTCGTAATAGCTGGAGTGGGTGGTGGCCATCGGCGAGGCATCCGCATCCTAGGCCATGGCTTCCCGCAAGTGGGCTTCAGCCTTCTGCCAGCAAACGGCTGCGCGATCAGGATCGGCAGTCACGTGACTTCGACCCCATCACGGATGATATCCTCTGCCAACTCGGTTGGCCGCCTTCCTCGCGGTTCTAGATAATCGGGTGGAAGCGGGATCGGCCGGATGAAAAAACCGCTGAGGATATAGTCATAGGTCAGGTCGGAAAGGATGCGGCGAACGCGCCGGCGATCCGAGAGATCGCAAACGACGACGGCAACATCGTAGTCGCTGTCCTGACGCGCTTGGCCACGGGCCCGGGAGCCGAACAGGATCACCTTCTCGACGCCGGGAATCGCGCGCTCCACGGCACGCTTGTAGTCCGTCACCCGGGATGCAGCCGCGGGTGGCAGGATTTCATTCGAGGTTCTCACGGCTAAGCCTTTCAGCCACTCTGCCTCACGACGTTACCTCTATCATACGGTGAGGGACTAGTCGTGAGCTACTGATCGAGACTCACCCAACGCGAGCCGGCTTGAGCGGTATTTGCGTTGATCTGGATCAATGACGGAGCCATCGGGGGTCTCTATGGCGACGGAGCTAGCGCCGTAGTCATGTAAATCCGCTCGCGGCGCAAGGCATTGCTGCAACGGGTGTCCACGTAACCCAGGGTAGCTCAAATGCGCTATATTCAAGGAGCGATCTGCTCGCACCTCATGTTCGATCCAGACAAGAGGGCTGCAAGGCTGCAAGCGAAGTACATTGCATTCGAACGCAGGGCATCCCGGGATAGTATGCTGCTTATGGGCAGTGATGAAGGGCATCTGGTAAGATCCTATCGCGAGCTATTCGAAAAAACTGCGACTTTGGCTTACGAGAACAGCAGGCTAGTCCTGGTTTATCGGGGCCAGCCAGAGGACTACCGAGTTCCCGACAAAAGCAAGCGGTCCAGTCTGCTCCCGGCGATCTTCCGGGATCATTGGAAATCATTTATCGTTAATAAGGGAAACCGAAAGGAATTTTTTGACAGACTTACGGAACTTGCAAGTAGGATGCGACCAGAGGTGTTTCCGCAGCCACCTGCATCCAACAGTGAGGGTGACACGGAACTAGGGAACGAAATTCCTGTGCATAGTAAGCGCTATAACGAGCAAATGTGGGCCATTATACAACATTATGAGTTATGGCCGACACCAATGATAGACGTTACTCAGTCTCTCCAGGTGGCTTGTTCATTTGCACTGAAAAATCCGAGAAAAGACCACGGGTTCGTTTATGTATTGGGATTGCCAGGGATTGGCGGCTCCGTAAGCTACTCAGTTGATGATGAGATGTGTGTCGCCAGACTTCAGACCGTATGCCCGCCGAAGGCCATCCGCGCACACTTTCAAGAGGGATTACTCGTTTCAGATTTCCCGTTAGTACGTCGTCGTCCGTACGCCACCAACCTTGCGAACCGTCTCGTAGGGAAATTCAAGATCAGTCGCGACGGATTTTGGTCCGATGGATTCAGACCTCTAGACTCGAAGACGCTGCTGCCAGAAGAGGATCCCTTCGCTGCGGAACTGAAGGCTATACAGGAACGAGTTTTTCCAAAGCTCTATGACGGTCTCTCCTCAGAAAGCCAACCCGCCTTCAGCGCTGTATAGGCCTTCGCCAGAATAATGATCATCATGGCGGGCTCCAGATCACTATGCCGCCGCGACCCTCCACGATATGGCACCTTGACCCGCGCCCCCAACCCGTCCGATCAACCCGCCGCCATGTCCCTCCTCGTCATCTCCGGTGCCACCATCCGCCTCGGTGGCCGCCCCATCCTCGAAGGCGCAGACCTCACCGTTGACCCCGGCCGCCGCATCGGCCTGGTCGGGCGCAATGGCGCCGGCAAGTCCACCCTCCTGCGCGCCATTATGCGGGAACTGCCGCTGGATTCCGGCGACATCCGCCTCGCCACGCGTGCGCGCATCGCGACCGTCGCGCAGGAAGCCCCCTCCGGCGACGCGTCCCTGCTCGACACGGTGCTGGAAGGCGACCCCGAACGCCTCGCCCTGCTCACCGAAGCGGATACCGCCGAACCCCACCGCCTGGCCGAGGTCCACGAACGCCTGCGCGCGATCGGCGCCGAAGCGGCTCCCGCCCGCGCCGCCGCCATCCTCGCCGGCCTGGGCTTCGACGAAGCTGCCCAGGCCCGCCCGGTCCAGGAGTTCTCCGGCGGGTGGCGCATGCGCGTGGCGCTGGCGACCGCGCTGTTCGCCAACCCCGACCTGCTGCTGCTCGACGAACCGACCAACCACCTCGACCTGGAGGCGGCGCTCTGGCTGGAAAGCTGGCTCGTCCGCTTCCCCGGCGCCGCGCTGCTGGTCTCGCACGACCGAGGCCTGCTGGATCGTGCGGTGGAGGCGATCGCGTTCCTCGACCGGGGGAAAATCTCGCTCACCCCCGGCGGCTTCGATGAATTCGTCCGCATCCGCACCGAGCGCGCCATGCAGCAGGCCAGCGCCGTCAAGCGCATCGCGGCGGAACGGGCCCACATTCAATCGTTCATCGACCGCTTCCGCTACAAGGCCAGCAAAGCGCGCCAGGCGCAGTCGCGCATCAAGGCGCTCGCCCGCCTGCCGCAGATCGACAACGTGATCGAGGACGCGCCCACGCGCTTCGATTTCCCTGAGCCTGCGCGCATCGCTCCGCCGATCCTGACGCTGGAACGCGTCGCCGTCGGCTACGACGACACACCCGTGCTGCGCCACGTCTCGCTGTCGATCGACATGGACGACCGCATCGCGCTGCTCGGCGCCAACGGCAACGGCAAGTCCACGCTGGCGAAACTGCTGGCCGGGCGACTGGCACCGCTGGCCGGCGAGATGCGGCGCGGACCGAAGCTGCGGGTCGGCTATTTCGCGCAGCACCAGACCGACGAACTGATCGCCGAAGAATCCCCGATCGCGCACATGGCGCGTGCACTGCCAGGCGCGAACCCGCCGAAGGTGCGAGCGCAGCTTGCCCGCTTCGGCCTGGATGCCAATCGTGCGGAAACCCCGGTTGCGAACCTGTCGGGCGGCGAGAAGGCGCGCCTGCTGCTGGCGCTGGCCACCCGCGACGCGCCGCAACTGCTGATCCTCGACGAACCGACCAATCACCTCGACATCGATGCTCGCGAGGCGCTGGTGAAGGCGCTGGCAGACTTCCAAGGCGCGGTGCTGCTGATCACGCACGACCCACACCTCGTGGAACTGATCGCAGACCGATTGTGGCTGGTGGCGGACGGCACGGTGCGGCCGTTCGACGGCGATCTGGATGACTACCGCACGTTGCTGGCCGAACGCGCGCGTCCGACGGCGAAGCAGGATGTGGCCGCGCGCCGCAATAATCGCCGCGAACGCGCCGATGCCCGGGCCGCGCTGGCTCCGTTGCGCAGGCAGGCGCGCGATGCCGAGGCGCGTCTGGGACGACTGGCCGCCGAGCGCGCCTCGATCGAGGCGAAACTGGCCGATCCCGAACTCTATGCGTCCGGACACACGCCGGAGATCGCGGCGGCCAATGCCAGGCTGGCCGCCATCACCCGCCTCGCCGCCGCCGCCGAGGCGGAGTGGTTGGCCGCCGAGGAGGCGCTCGAAGCGGCGTCCTGAGGCTTGGCGGCGTCGAAGGGAAGCAAGCCAAGATTTAACACGGAGTTCACCGAGGAAGGCATCGAGACGCACTGAGGAAGAACAAATGCCTAGATCCAGCCGCGTCGGCGGCGGCTCAAACCGTGTTTTGCAGTCCAGTGATTCGGGGTCTAGTTCTCATGGATCATCATGTAGTTCGACCCTGCCAGCCCCGGCACGTCCGCGGTATGCCCGAAACTAATGCTCAATCGACCGTCGTTCAGATCATTGGTCGTAAAGCCCGCCAACGTCAGCGATGCAATCGGCTTGCCTGCCGATGTGGCATGCAAGGTCAGGCCCGCGAAACCGACCGCGCCCTGATTGTCCACCCAGGAGAAGTCGAAGTCCTGTGGCGTCACGCCCCATACGGTCGCTGCATCGCCGCCATGGAAACCAACCACGGTACTCCAGATGTCAGCGACAGGTCCGCGATCATCAACGAAGAAGGTGTCCGTTCCACTTCCGCCGGTGAGGAAGTTGCTGCCGGTCGAGCCATCGAGCACGTTGATCCCGCTCAGCACCCTGAGTGCATCTTCGCCGCTGCCGCTATGGACGAACACATTGGCGATGTTGGCGGTCATGTTGATATTGTCCTGCGTCAACATGACGCATTCACGTTGCAGCCCAGGTACCGGCCCGAGGTAATCTTCGCCAGACACGACGCTGGATGCACCAGTCGTCATATCGGTAATGCTGAAGTTCGGCATGACGCCATCCCTATGGTCGCCATCACCACCATCACCGGCACCAGTGCCGTTCTCGCCGCGACCGCCATCACCTGAAGCACTATGGCCACCGTTGTTATCAACACCGGAGCCACCAGGACTACCGCTGCCGCCTTGATTGCCACCACTGTGATCGCCGCCGGAGCCACCAGGACTTCCGCTGCCGCCTGGGCTACCAGAATTCCTGCCGTCAGGAACTGCAATGTCGCCAATGGTCGGGGGGGTCGTGACTGTCCCGTCTGGCAAGGCCGGCTGGCCGCCAGTCAATAGTTTCTTTGACACAGTAATCCACTCCTCAACCCATATTATTATTTCGTATGGAGAACATAGTTCTGCGCAAGAGTAATGGTCAACCAGAATTTCAGACAATCCGCATTTTATAGGCAAAAATATTTTGAATCTTATGTGGAATAAAACTTAAAACTGGTCTGTGCGCAAAATGCGCTGGCGTCAGATCACAACTGGGACAATGGTTGCTTTCTCGATCCGCTCGGCTGCGGCGGCTGCGGCCGGCCTTGTTCAGGTCGTCGCGATATATCCCGGTGAGGCGCCTGATAACCTCGCCAGCGCCCCGGCTTACGCCTTCTTCTCCCAGCCCCGCGGACCCTGCTGCCAATAGGTGAGCGTGTGACCAGCCGCCTTCGCTGACGTCCAGCGCTCGCGTGCTGTTGCCACCGCCGCATCATCCGTGCCATCGAACAGATCGAACACACGGTCGAATTCGCCCATGCGCATGGTTTGCGCGCCATCGGCCATGAACAGATAGCGCGCGCCGTTCGGCGATGCGTCTTCGGTGGTCAGCCAGATCGGCTGCAGATCCGCATCACCATCGGCCACCGTGCCGTGCGGCAGCCAATCAGGATCGGCACATTGCCACAACACAGCGTCCAGCGCCGCCACCCGTTCGGCGCTGCGGCACAGCACGAGCGCCCGCTGGCCCGCGGCCAAAGTACGCCCCAGAAGCTGCGGCAGCGCCTGATCCGGCCCCGTCCGGGTCAGATGATAGAAGCCGACGTCGCTCAATCCTCATAATGCTCCGAAACCAGCCGATCCAGCAGCCGCACGCCGTACGCCGTGGCGCCCTTTGGCACGCAGGGCGCATCCTTGGTGCTCCAGGCGACGCCAGCGATGTCGAGATGCGCCCAGGGCTTGCCGTTGACGAAGCGCTGGATGAACTGCGCCGCGCTGATGGACCCCGCTGGACGGCCGCCGATGTTCTTCATGTCGGCGATGTCGGACTTGATCAGCTGGTCGTAGGAATCATCCAGTGGGAAGCGCCAAAGCTTCTCGGCAGTCGCCTGTCCCGCCGCCGACAGCTTCTGCGCCAGCCCATCATCGTTGCTGAACATCCCGCCATACTCGTGGCCGAGCGCCACGATCATCGCACCGGTCAGGGTCGCGAGATCGACCATGAAGCGCGGATCGAACTTCTCCTGACAGTACCACAGCACATCGGCCAGAACCAACCGGCCCTCGGCATCGGTGTTGATCACCTCGATCGTCTGCCCCGAGTAACTCTTCACCACATCGCCCGGGCGTTGCGCATTGCCAGAGGGCATGTTCTCCACCAGCCCGACCAGCCCCACCGCATCGACCTTTGCCTTACGGCCGGCGAGCGCCGCCATCAGGCCGACCACCGTGCCGGCGCCGGCCATGTCCCATTTCATGTCCTCCATGCCGCCGGCCGGCTTGATGCTGATGCCGCCGGTGTCGAACGTGACGCCCTTGCCGATGAAAGCGACCGGCTTGCCCTTGCCCTTGCGGCCGTTGCCGGAGCCGCCGTGCCACTGCATCACCACCATGCGCGGCTCGTTCACGCTGCCCTGGGCCACGCCGAGCAGCGCGCCGAAACCCAGCTTGGCCATCTCCTTTGGGCCGAGCACGTCCACCTTCAGCCCCAGATCTGTCAGCTTCTTGCAGCGGTCGGCCATCTCCGCCGGGTTCAGTACGTTTGGCGGTTCGCTGACGAGGTCGCGCGAGAGGAACACGCCTTTGGCCACTCCCTCCAAGGGCTCCCACGCCGACTTCGCGCGTGCCGGGTCGCCGGTAAACAGAGTGAGTTTGGCGAATTTCGGCCTCTCGTCCGGCTTTTCCTTGGTGCGATATTTGTCGAACCGATACGTCCGCAGCACCGCGCCAAGCGCCACCTCCGCTGCCTGCGCTGGCTGCAACGCGCCGGTGGCAACGCAGGCGGCCGTCTCGCGTGCGAGTGAAGCGGCGGCGTGGCCTCCTGCCTCATTGAGTTTCTGCTGGTTCAGTTCGGCCGGCTTGCCGAGGCCCACGCCAACCACGCGTGTAAGCCCCGCGCCAGGCGCCAGGATGACACAGGTCTTGCCATTTGCGCCCTTGAACTCGGCCGTATGGAACGCCCGAGCGATTGCCCCTCCGGTCGCTTCATCGGCCAGCTGCCACAGGCCGGATGGGTTCTCGCCTTCGCACACTAGCAACACCAGTGCGCCGGACTTCGGCAAGGCAGGCTTGGCGAAGGCGATGTCGAGCATGATGCGGAACTCCCCTGGCAACGACGCCGGCATTGCGGCGGCAGCGGACTGTAGCAGCGCCTCCCGCCTTTGCCATGTCTGGCCTGCGCGGCTATCTCCAGGCGGCATGACCGAACTGCTGCAGGCCGACACAGCCGGCATCGCGCGCGCCGTTGCACTGCTGCGTGCGGGCGAACTCGTCGCGTTCGGAACCGAAACAGTCTACGGGCTGGGCGCGGACGCAACAAGCGATCGCGCCGTAGCCGGCATTTTCGTTGCGAAGGAACGGCCGCGGTTCAATCCGTTGATCTGCCACTATGCCGATGGGGAGGCGGCGTTCGCAGACGTGGTGGCGAATGCACAGGCGCGCCGCCTTGCCGCGGCGTTCTGGCCTGGGCCGTTGAGCATGGCGCTGCCGCGCCGGCAAGGCTGTACCGTCAGTCTGCTTGTCAGTGCGGGACTCGATACGCTCGCGGTACGCGTTCCGGCGCACGACACCGCGTTGGCGCTGCTGCGGGAGATGGTGTGCCCGGTGGCCGCGCCATCGGCGAACTGTTCCGGCCACGTGAGCCCGACCACGGCGCGCCACGTGATGGACGGATTGGCCGGGCGCATCGCGGCAGTGATCGACAGCGGGCCCTGTCCGGTCGGCTTGGAGTCGACCGTGCTTGATCTCTCGGCCGCCGCGCCTGTGCTGTTGCGGCCGGGCGGCTTGACCATCGAGGCGATCGAAGCGGTCATCGGCCACGTGCGCCGTGTCGATCAAACGCATCGGACCGGCGCGTTGCGATCGCCGGGCCTGCTGGCGTCGCACTATGCGCCGAAGCTGCCGGTTCGGCTCGATGCAATGGATGTGCAACGCAACGAGGCGCTGCTGGCCTTTGGCCCGCCGTTGCAGGGTGCCGGAGCGGTCTTCAAATTGAGTGATGCCGCTGATCTGACGGAGGCCGCAGCTCACCTTTTCGCCGGCCTCCGGAAGCTGGACGAAGACGCCGCCTCACTTGGACTGGAACGGATCGCGGTGATGCCGGTCCCGGAGCAAGGGATCGGTCGCGCGATCAACGACCGGCTACGCCGCGCAGCCGCGCCGCGTCCGTGACCGCATTGCACGCCGCCGCCTGCCATCGGATGATCGGCGGCAACGATACGGGGGGAAAGCCATGCGACTGAACGGCAAGGTGGCGATCATCACCGGCGGTGCCCACGGCATGGGCGAGGCCGAGGTGCGGCTTTTCGCACGAGAAGGCGCCAGGGTGGTCATCGCCGACGTGCTGGTGAAGGAAGGCGAGGCGGTCGCCGCCGACATTTCCGCCGGCCAGCGGCAGGCGCGGTTCGTGCGCACCGACGTGACGTCGGAAGCCGACTGGAAGACGCTGATCGCCGAGGCGATCGCCGCCTATGGGCGGCTCGACATCCTGGTGAACAACGCCGGCATCAGCGGCAGTTCGGTGGGCGAGCCCGACGGCCTGGAGGGCTGGCAAAAGCTGCTCGCGGTGAATGCCACCAGCGTGTTCCTCGGCACCAAGCTGGCGGCGGCCGAGATGGCGAAGACCGGCGGCGGCTCCATCGTCAACATCTCGTCCATCATGGGCATCGTCGCCAGCGAGGAGAGCCATCCCGGCTATCCCGCCTCCAAGGCCGCGGTACGCAACTATACGAAGGCCGCCGCCTGCCGCTATGGGCCGCAGGGCGTGCGGGTGAACTCGGTGCATCCGGGCTACATGCCGCCGATGCTGAACGCGACCAACGCCGCCGGACGCGCGGCGAAGATCGCGCAGACGCCGCTGCGCCGGCTCGGCGAGCCCATCGAGGTGGCCTATGGCGTGCTGTTCCTTGCGTCAGACGAGGCGAGCTTCGTTACCGGCACCGAGTTGGTGATCGATGGCGGCTTCATCGCGCACTAGACAGGGAGGTTGCAGATGATCCAGCCACCAACCCGACAGATCCCCGGCGTGTATCATCGCCGCATCGGCGACATCGTCGTCACCGCGCTGTCCGACGGTTACCTGGATGGGACCGTGGACGTGCTGCAGAACATCGCGCCGGACGATGCCATGCGGATGCTGTCCGACAATTTCTGGCCGGGCCGGCGGACCTCGGTGAACTGCTACGCCATCCACTCGGCCGGCAGGCTGGCGCTGATCGAGACCGGCTCGGGCGACTACCTGCTGCCGACCGCCGGCAAGCTGCAGGCGAACCTGGCCGCGGCGGGCATCGATCCGACGGAGGTTGAGAAGGTGATCCTGACGCACATGCATCCCGATCACTCGGCTGGGCTGACGGACCCGAAGACCGGGACGAAAATGTTCCCCAACGCCGAACTCGTGGTGCACGAGAACGAGCCGCGCCACTGGAACGACGATGCGGCCATGGCGAAGGCAAACGAGCGGGCAAGGAAACTGTATTTCCAGTGCGCGCGTGAGCAGATGGCGCCGTATCACAACGTGATGCACACCTTCTCCGGCAGCGTCGAGGTGTTTCCCGGCGTCACGTCGGTGCTGCTGCACGGGCACACGCCGGGGCACAGCGGTTACATGATCGCGTCGGGGAAAGACTCGCTGCTGATCTGGGGCGACATCGTGCACGTGCCGGACATCCAGGTACCGCGTCCGGAGGTGACGATCGAGTTCGACACTGACCCGCATGCCGCCGCGGCGACGCGCAGGCGGGTGTTCGACATGGTGGCGACGGACCGGCTGCTGATCGCCGGGATGCACGTGCACTACCCGGGCTTCGCGCATGTGGTGAAGCAGGGTGACGGATATCTCATGCTGCCGGAGTTCTGGGACCAGGCGTTCGGCGGCTGAACGCGGCGGCTCCGGTCGGACTCAACCGGGCAACGCCATAGGCTCACGCACCAGGATCTCGTGCCGGCGGATGCCGTCTAGCGCATTGGTTCGCACCACAACGCGTTCACTGAACCCTGTGCGCCGCGGTCCTCTGACGATAACGCTAATCGTCGCCACCTGGCTTCCTTCGTCCGAGTTCCCACGAACAACGGCGCGTGTCTGGTTCCCAAGGGCCGCCGCAACCACCGGGTCGGTGGTCGATGCATCCGGATCCGCCTCCGAATACAGCGTGAGATGCGGCCTTAGCCGGGCAAGCAAGTCTGGTGTCATGCCCAGCACGGCCCCTAGCTCATCGAGGCTCTCGAACGATGCGCCCGGCGGCGCATAGTCACGCCCCGCCGCGGCATATTGCGGCGCCTTCGCGCCCAGCGGCAGCGGCTGGTCCCCCTGGCTGCGCCAGTCGGCGATCGCCGCGGCAATTCTGGCCGCAGTCGCAGAGCTAGCACCAAGGTCCACCATCAGTGCCTGCATCAGCTCCACCGGGGCGATGTTGGGATTGACTTTACTGCTCTCATTCTCGATCCGCACTTCGATCCGGTTCTGCCCGGAGCGGAGCACATGCAGGGTGCCGTCGGGGCGCCAGCGCCGCGCCGATGGGTCCAGCAGCCCGTAGATGGCCTGCTGAACGGCGCCATCGGCTGCCGCCTCGGCCGCCGCGCCGTCGATCAGGTTGCGCGCGCGCTGTGTGTCCTGGCGGCTGGTCGCGACAAGCGTGGCGCCGATCAGGGAAAGGAAGGCGAGCGTCCACAGCACGATCAGCAGGGCGAACCCGCGCTGCCTGTCCTTGCGGGTCATGGCCGGTCGAGATCCGGGGCCGCCACGATATCCGGCCAGCGCCGCTGAGCGGGATCGACGAATTCCAGCCGAACGCGCACCAGTGCGGGAAGTTCGTTGGCCTTCCAGGTCGGCGACCAACCGCCGCCTTCCACCCCCCAGAAGGCCAGCTCCATGCGGGCAACGCCTGTGAGCAGCTCAGTTTCGGTGAATTTCGGGGGGCGCAGCTGCTTGGCGTGCAGGTACGGCCGCCAGCGCAGGACCAGCCGATGGTTGCTGTCAACGCCCAGCCCCGCCTCCACCCGGTTGGTCGCCATCCCCGACATGTCGGGCAACCTGCTGATGAAGGCGAGCTTGTCGGAAGTACCCGTGAATTGCGGCGGATCAATCTCGTTGCCGGGATCTGTATGCTCGATCAGGTGACGCAGGGTGCGGTCGACAGCGTCGAAGTTTTCCCGAGCTCCCGCCGTGCTTGTCGCCTTGTTCCAGGCCATCAGCCCGAAGCGGACACCCTGCCCAAGCCCGACCACGACGAAACCCAGGACGACCAGCGCAACCAGTACCTCGATCAGCGTAAAGCCGTTCGGGCGCCTGGCGGGTTTGATGACCTGCCCTGACGATACGGATGCATGCGCCCAGGCCGCCCGCATTTTCATTTAGCTGTCGACTCGATATGCTGCGTGTCCAGCCGCACTTCGCGCCTCGGACCGGCCTTGCTGGCATGATCGCTCCACGAGACCCAGACGCTGATGGAGTAGAGTCCCACAGCCACCCATGTCGGCCGGCCCGCGCCGCGCATGCCGTACGGCCGAACGGCGGTGCTGGACTCCGGCGCGATGCGCACCCTCCAGTGGTATCCGCCACCGTCGTCACCTTCCAGTTCGCCCGGGCTCATTGGCGCTCCGTGAACGGCGGTCGCCAGGCGCGACCGGGCTCGTGCGAGCGCCTCCTCATACCGGGCGGCGGTCTGGATGGATTGCAGGCTGTTCATACCCGACTGGAACAGCACCCCGAGAGCCAAGCCGGAAATGAGGAAGGCAATCATCACCTCGAGCAGCGTAAACCCGCTCGCCGCATCAGTGGACCGACGCCTCTGCCGACAACGCGTCGCCGAGGTTGCGCTCAGGACCCGGCAGGACGGCGCACTTGCCAATCGTTTTGAGGGTTTCATCGGGAATATCAGGGGTCGTTGCTGCTTACCAACAGATAATATCTCGCATACGGATGGACAATGTCCCAGGCGTCAGCGTCTTCAGGCAGCCTACCATGGATTCCGCCGGCCGGCTGACCGGAATCGACAAAAATACGGAGAGCATGCATGCTGTCCGTATTGGCGCCTGGCCGGACGGTACTCCTGCGATCGGGGTCAGGAAAGATCAGGATCGCGGGGGTGGAGGCTAAGGTTGCTTAGCCCATGTCTTCGCAGAGCGGCAGCCTCGTCACGACGCCCTGCCCGGTTGCGCCGACCGCGGACGGATCGGTGAAGACCATCAGTGACTGGGTCGCCGGCGACGCCGAGACCGGCGGTCCGCGAGATGCCGGTCAGGATGGTCCGGGAGCGGTAGGTTGCCAGGCCGAGCCATCGAAAGGAGGCAATCCTTTTCTTGAGCCTGTCTGGGTGATCAGAACCGAATTGAGGCGTTTGGCAGGCAGACCTCGACTGGCGGCCAGGATGACGCCATGCAACTGCTGCCAGCATGATCGTTGTCATTACAGCAGCTGTCACTGACACGAACGCGTTGCCCTGCCAGATCGTATTGGCTATGAGTGACCCTGCTTGCCCTTCCGGTTTGGCGTTAGTGCCGCCGCCCAGGATGGTTGCAGATGCCTCTGTACCGGCGTGACGCCTGCCGAATGCTGTTCCTGATATCGGCTGGCAAACGACCAATCAAAGGAGATCATGAGTCCCATGCATCGGCGTACGCTTCTGCTTGCTGCCTTGGCATCGCCGGCAGCCGCCTATAGCGCGACACCCCTGAAGGTGGTGGCAACATTCGGCGTGCTGGGTGACATGGTGAAGCGTATCGCCGGCGATCGCGTGGCACTCACTGTGCTTGTCGGGATCGACGACGATATCAAGACGTATGAGCCAACGGCTGAGGGCAGCCGCGCCGTCGGCGACGCTGATCTACTGGTCGTGAATGGCCTCAATCCCGGATTTGAACCCTGGCTCGACGGGCTGCTGCGGCAGGCGCAGTTCCACGGCGTCAAACTGGTCGCCAGCGATGGTGTCCGCGTGCTGAAAAAGGCGGACGTGCCTGGCGCAACCGGGGTGGCCGCGGCGGACGAGCTTGACCCGCACGCCTGGCTCGACGCGGCCAACGGCGCGGTTTATGCAGCGAATATCCAGGCTGCGCTGATCCGGCTGGATCCGGCGCAGGCGGACGCCTACCGGGCGAGCGGTGACGCCTATCGCGCCGAACTGCTCGAGCTCGATCGTTGGGCAAAGGAACGCATCAGCGACGTGCCCGAGGCGAAGCGCACGGTGATCGTCGATGACGGGTTCGCCTATCTGGGACGCGCCTATGGGATCAGGACATTGGGTGCGCCCGGCTTTCCCACCGATCGACACGCAACCAACGCCGAGGCGGACGAGCTGATTGCGCAGGTCAAACGCGATAACGTCAGTGCGATCTTTCTCGATAACCTGGACGACGCGAAGCAGATCAACCTGATGACCGCGCTGACGGATGTCGAGCAGGGCGGCGAGCTCTTTTCGGAATCGCTGTCCAGGCCGGGCCTGAACCTGGGCGCGGAGACCTATGTGGACATGTTCCGCCACGATATCGAGACGCTGTGGCACGGCATGATGAGGAAGTGACCGGGGCCTGTTCTGCGTCGCACTGCGACGCTGACCGCGATCCATGTCGTCATCCCGCGAAAGCGGGGACCCAGACTGCAACTGGGTCCCCGCTTTCGCGGGGATGACGACAGCGGGGCGAAACGTCACCGTCACCCGACGCACTTATTTCGCCTCGCTCCCTAACATTTAAAGCCGTCCCGCAGCCGGTGCGCCGAGCTGAACACATCTGCGGGTTGAGCAGGAATAGCGCAGCGGAATCCGTGGCGATGCGCTCCGCACAAGCGAAAATGCGGCGAGCCCGCCTGCTCTCCGCATTTCCAAAATCTGGTCGGTCGGCCTGCGATCCGGCCCTCGGGAGGACCGGACCGCAGGGTCGAAAGCGGAAGGTTGCCTTATGGCGCCATGTCTTCGCAGAGCGGTGTCTTGGTCATGGCTTCCTGACCCGCCAAGCCGATGGCCGACGGATCGGTCATGACCATCAGCGAGTCGAGATCGTCGGCGACGCCGAGGCCGGTGCTGAGCGAAATGCCGCTCAGGTAGGT
>DATMND010000019.1:0-20755 GCA_035569235.1 Acetobacteraceae bacterium
GATCTCGGCGATGCCTTCCTTAAGCCCGCCCAGCTCGGTGTCGTTGTATTCGAGGATTTCCCAGCGCCAGCCACGGCCTTCGGCGTAGCGCTGATACATCGCGAACAGCTCGGTCGCGAACAGTGCCGCCTCGTCGCCGCCGGCGGCCGGGCGTATTTCCAGGATCGCGGCGCGTTCATCGGCTGCGTCCTTCGGCAGCAGGGCGACGCGGATCTCGTGCGCCAGCGTGGGAATGCGCTCTTTCAGCACGCGCAGTTCCGCTTCCGCCAGCTCGCGCATCTCGGGATCGGCGAGCATCGACGCCGCATCGTCCTGCGCGCGCTCGGCTGCGCGCAGGTCGCCGATGCGCGCCACCAGGGGTTCGATGTCGGCGAGTTCCCGCGATGCCTTCACATAGGCCTCGCCCGACAGGCCCTGCGTCAGCATGTCGCGCAATTCCTCGGCGCGCGCGGCGATACGGTCTAGCTTCAGCGCCAGGTTCATCGCAGACGTTCGGCGAGCTCCGCCAGCGCCACCGCCTCCTGCTCGCCGGTCGCGAGGTCCTTCACCTGCGCCACACTCCGGGAAATGTCGTCGTCGCCGAGAATGACCGCTGCGCGTGCGCCGATGCGGTTGGCCCGCTCCAGTCGCCGCCGCAGATTGCCGCGATAGGCCATCTCGGCGCGGATGCCGGCATGCCGCAGCGTCTGCACCACGGTGAGCGCGACCGCCTCTGCGGCTTCCCCGATCGGTACCACGGCGACGGTTGCGGGCACCGGCGGCGGTGCATCCAGCAGCATTGCCAGCCGCTCGATGCCCGCGGCCCAGCCGACGGCCGGCGTGGGCGGGCCGCCCATCTCTTCGACCAGGCCATCGTAACGGCCGCCCGCCATCACCGTGCCCTGCGCGCCGAGCTTCTTGGTGACAAATTCGAATGCGGTGTGACCGTAGTAGTCGAGGCCGCGGACGATGCGCGGGTTCTCGCGGAACGGCACGCCGAAGCGCTCCAGATGCGTCTTCAGGCGGCCGTAGAATGCGGCGGCCGGCTCGGTCAGGTAGCCAGCGATGGTGGGGGCGTTGGCCACGATGCGCCGATCGGCCTCGTCCTTGGAGTCCAGAATGCGCAGCGGATTGCGATCGAGCCGCGAGAGGCTGTCGGCCGACAGCGCCGCCTGGTGTTCGGTGAAATACGCCACCAGCGCATCGCGATAGGCGACCCGGCTTTCCTTGTCGCCGAGCGTGTTGATCTCCAACACGGTGTCCCCAGCGACACCTAGGGCTTGCAGGATGTCCCAGCCGCAGGCGATCACCTCGGCATCGGCCAGCGGTTCGGGGGGGCCGATCAGCTCGATGCCGATCTGGTGGAACTGCCGGTAGCGGCCCTTCTGCGGCCGTTCGTAGCGGAACATCGGGCCGGCGTAGAACACCTTCTGCGGCAGCGACTGCGTCAGGCCGTTGGTCACCAGCGCGCGGCACACGCCGGCGGTGCCCTCGGGGCGGAGCGTGATGGGATCGCCGCCGCGGTCCTCGAAGCTGTACATCTCCTTCATCACCACGTCGGAGGTTTCCCCGAGCGTGCGGGAGAACACGCGGGTGTCCTCGAAGATCGGCGTGGTCCATTCGTCGAAGCCGTAGGTGGCGGCGACGCGACGGGACGTGTCCACCACGTGGCTGTGGCGGCGCTGGTCCTCGCCGATCATGTCGTGGGTGCCGCGGGCGGGCTGGAGGTCGGTTGCCATGCGCTTTCAACCAGTAGAACACTCGGTAATGATGCGGCGAAACGCCGCCGCACCCGACTTTGTAATATTGAGTGCCAACGCTAATGTCGTGAATGCGCCTTCAGCCAATTCCCAAGCGAAAACAAGATAGTCCCATCGGCTTCACGGTTGGCGGCGCGCAATTCCTCGTAGCGGGCCGCCATGATCTCCACCAGATCGCTGCCTGAGCGTCTGGCCTGCAGGATGTAGGGCAGTGCAAATGGGTCGTACAGCCAGACTTCGTACTCCTCGCGGCTGAGCCCGAGATATTCATGCAGTGGAGGGTACTTCGGCAGTTTGCTGTACGTGTCGTGCCATCGTCCGACGTGCTCATCGATATCGTCAGGCGAGGCCTCCCCTCTGCTGTAGAGGTCGAAAAAGCTGGGCGTCCTTGCGTCGGCCCGTATCTCAGACATCGATCCATCTCCCTGGAACAGAGTCCTTGATCCACCTGCCCGTGATCGCGTCTCTGGTTCCCACATGCGCGCCGCGAGCGGTGAATGCCTCGACCTCGCCGTGCAGACTGTCCCACGTCAGCAAATACTTGCCGTCCAGACTGCGCCAGCGCCGCTCGCCATGAATGTACCCAAGATAGTCGCAGGTGTCCAAGAAACCCGGTCTCGGTATCGGCTTTCGACCCACGCCGGTTACTCCATCCAATCAAGCTCATGATGATCATGATCCGTATGGATGGATTAACGCGCGGCAAACACGCGCCGGGTGTCCGGGCGGGAGTCAGTCAAGATCGTCGAACCGCCCCACCAGATTGGATGGTCGATCGAAGTCCAGGTCAGCAGGCCGCCAGCATCCTGGCGGCCCCGCTGGTCGAACCTCTACGGGCTAAGGCAGCCGCATCACGCCCGCATCCAAGAAGTAGAACCCGATGCCGATCACGATCAGATACACCAGCAGCACCAGTGTCCAGCCGAAGTTATGGCGGATGACCTCGCCCTCGTTGCGCACGAACTTGCTGGTCGAGACGCCGACGCTGGCGGTCTGTGGCGCGATCGGCTTGCCGATCTCGGCGCCAACCGAATTCAGCGTCGGCAGCAACAGCGGCGCGAAGCCAAGCTGGACGCCGACCAGCGCCTGGAACTTGCCGAACATCGCGTTGGTCGAGGTGTTCGACCCCGACAGCGCCACGCCAATGAAGCCGAGGATGGGCGCAACGACGATGAACCACGTCCCCAGGTAGGAGAACCCCTTGGCGAGCGACGAGGCCATGCCCGAGAAGTTGAACACATAGGCGAGGCCGAAGATGAAGATGCCCACCAGCATCGCTCCCCACATCTGGTGGAACGTCTTGCGGAACAGCCCCCCGATGTCGGCGGGCTTCAGCTTACCGGCGAGCGTCAGCAACACGACGACGATCAGCCACGACGCCAGGATCGCGCTGCCGCCGATCCAGGGCGCAAACTTGAACGCTGCCGTGATTGTGGCCTTGGTCTCCGGCGCCAGCGCCTGCACCTGAACGAAATACCAGCCGACCGCCGGCAGGCTGGACCACGGACCGGTCCACAGCGCGACCACCACGACCAGCACGGCGAAAGGCATCCAGGCGAGCGCCACTTCGCTGCCGGTCAGCCCATGCTCGCGGGCCTGCGCCGCGATGACCGACGCTTCGACCGGGTGACCGCCGTGGCCCATGATGCGGGTGGGCTGCCAGACCCTCAGCAGCAGCAGCAAGCCGCAGAAGCAGACGATCGAGCCCACGACGTCCGGCAGGTAGGGGCCGAAGTAGTAAGCCGTCGGCCATTGCCCGAGCACGTATCCAAGCGAGCCCACGACCGCGAGCGGCCAGCCGTCCTTGAACCCGTCCTTTCCGGCCACGAGGTAGATCAGCACCCAAGGCGGCAGCAGCGCCAGGACGGCGACCACCGTGCCAACCGAGCCGGATAGCGCCAGCAACGGATAGCCGGTCACCGCGGCCAACGCGATGATCGGAGCGCCGAGCGCCCCATAGGACACCGGCGCGTTGTTGGCGATGGCCGCGACACGGATGGCATCGAGATCCGACAGCCCGAGCGAGATGAGGATCGGCGCAACCACCGCCCACGGATAGCCGAAGCCGACAAGGCCCTCGAGCAGTGCTCCGAATGCCCAGGCGAACATCATCGTCTGCACCCGGATATCAAGCGTGCCCACCGAGATGAGCCAGCGCCGGAAGTTCTCGAAAACGCCGCTGACCCCGAGCGTGTTGAACAGCATCAGTCCCCAGAACGTGATCCAGTTGACGTTCCAGATGCCGGTCGCCGAGCCGTACACATAGGCTCGGACCCCGTCGCCGAACGGCATCTGCCAGACCAGAAGCGCGAGCACGAAGGTGACGATCGACCCGATCAGCACCGCAAGCCACGCCGAAACGCGGTACACCGCCAACAGCACCAGCAGCAGAACGACGGGAATCAGGGCAATCAGGCAAGTCAGACCGAGATTGCCGACCGGATCGACGATTTGTGTGAACATCAGACCTCCCCATTTCGCGCCCGTTGTGGGCTTGGAACCCGGCGTCAGTATCGTCAGGAAGAAGGCGCGGTGCCGAATTCTGGCTATTCGGCCGCGGAAGGGTGCCTCGGCGCACGCGCCGGGTTAGATCAAGGCGTGGCTGGAGACCCCCTGTCGCGAATCGGGTGACCGCTCCGGCTGCTGGAGCGGGTGAAACGTGACGGTATCGCGTTGGTCGGTAAATTCAAGGTGTGTTTGTGTCAGGCGGGCCATTGCCGGCGCCGCGGCATCACTCCGCGTCGCGGCCAATCGGCAGGGGGATGCAGTCGGCCGCAATACGGGCCCTGAACGCTGGGTCGACGGTCGTGAGGTCGACGATATCGACTCTGTAAGGCAGATCGGATTCCGACAGCGCCTCGGCGATCTGCCCAAGCAGGTCCAACCCAAGCGGCCGGGTCCATTCGAGCGCAAGGTCGAGATCGGAGTACGGCCGGGCCACGCCATGCGCACGGGATCCGAACACGAACGCCCGCGCGCCGGCCGGCAAATACTGCCGCAGAACGTACTGCACGATGGCGGCGTGCTCCTGCCGCATACTAAGAGTGGCCGTCATCCCAGGCGCTGCCGCAACTGGTCCCGCAGATGCGTGGCCTCCGCCAGAAAGCCCGGTATGCAATCCACCACCTGTTTCGCAATGGCCGCGGCATACGTGTGGCTGGTTCTCGCACGCATGTCCCGGTAAAGCCGCCACGCTGGCCAATCGCCCCGCAACAGACCTTGTTCGCTGCCCGAGCGGATCATGTCCTGAAACGGCATTTGGTTGAAGGCGTCTGGTGAGGCCGCAACCTGCCGCAGGTAGCGGCGCAACATCCGATGGCTGAGTTCGTAGGTGAACTCGAATCGCTGGATCAGGCCGTCGCGAAGCTGATCGTCGTCGGGCTCGCGCCGATGGCGCTCCAGCCCCTCCCTCAGGCGTTCCACCGCATTCACAAGCGGGCTAATATCCAGCTGGTCGCGGTCCGGTCTTTTGCCATCCGTCATGCCCGGGCTTGTCCCGGCCATCCATCGTGGCGTCGCTGCCGGCGCAGATGCCCTGGACAAGCCCAGGCATGACGATGAACGCCCACACCCTACTCCGCCGCCAGCTTCTCCGCCTCTTTGGCCGCCTTCAGCTCCTCGGCCTTCGCCTCCACCAGCTCCACAATGTGCTCCACCATATCGGTGCCGGCGATCGTGTGGTCCGTCTTCCCCGCACGGTAGATCATGTGTCGCCCGTTGCCGCCGCCGGTCAGGCCGATATCCGTCATCAGCGCCTCGCCTGGGCCGTTCACCACGCAGCCGATGATCGACAGGGTAATCGGCGTCTCGATATGGGCCAGCCGATCTTCCAACGTTCGCACCGTCTCGATCACGTTGAAGCCCTGCCGCGCGCAGGACGGACACGAAATCACCTTCACCCCGCGATGCCGGATGCCGAGTGTCTTCAGCAGATCCCAGCCGACCCGCACCTCTTCCTCCGGCTCATCGGACAGGGACACCCGCATCGTGTCGCCGATCCCGGCCCATAGCAGCGAGCCTAGCCCCACCGCCGACTTGACCGTGCCCATCCGCCGCCCGCCAGCCTCGGTGATGCCGATATGCAGCGGATGGTCGCACACCTCGGCGAGCTGTTGATAAGCCGCCACCGCCAGGAACACGTCCGACGCCTTCACGCTGATTTTGAAATCATGGAAATCGTGCTGCTGCAGGATGTCCGCGTGGTAGAGCGCACTCTCCACCAGCGCCTCGGGGTTGGGTTCGCCGTATTTCTCCAGCAGGTGCCGCTCCAGTGAGCCCGCGTTCACCCCGATCCGCATTGAGCACCCATGGTCGCGGGCGGCCCTGATGACCTCCTTCACGCGCTCGGAACTGCCGATGTTGCCTGGATTGATCCGCAGGCAGGCCGCGCCGCTGCCGGCCGCTTCGATCGCCCTTTTATAATGGAAATGAATGTCCGCGACGATCGGCACGTTCACCTCGTGCACGATGTCCTTCAGCGCGAGCGCGCTCTCCTGGTCCGGGCACGACACGCGGACAATGTCCACGCCGGCGAGTTCCGCCCGCCTGATCTGCGCGATGGTGCCGGCCACGTCGGTGGTCAGCGTGTTGGTCATGGTCTGCACGGTGATCGGGGCGCCGTCGCCCACCGGCACGCTGCCGACATAGACGCGGCGCGATTTCCGCCGGATGATCTCCTGGTACGGCCGATAGCTCATGAGGTCGGTCTCCGTATGCTGCGGCGCTGGACTAGGCCCGGCCCTAGAATGGGGTGTCTTCGGCCGCGCCGCTACTGGGTATTCGGCCGGACGCCGGGCGGCGGTGTGTTCGCGGACGCCAGCTTGCCGTCCTTTATGAGGTCGGGGTCGAGCGCCAGGTCGCGCCGGACCACTCCGTTGCCGCCCAGTGGCGGGCTGACCACGCCGTCCACCACCAGATCCGTCCCCCCGGCGTTGCCGGTCGTGAGCAGCAGGTTCGGCCGCGCCGGCACGGCCCAGGTCTCGCCGGGGTGCAGGATGCGGCTCAACAGGACCGGCCCGGCCCGGTCGCGCACCTGCACCCATGCATCGGCGTTCGCCCGCAGCAGGATGCGCGACTGATCGGAGGACGCCGGAAGCGGCGTCACCAGCGCCGCAGCGGCCGAACTGGGCGAGATGGTCGGAGCTGCGGGCGCCTCGACCATCTGCACAACAGGGGGCTTGCTCGGCGTGGCGGCAGGGGGAGCCACCCGCGCCTTTGGAGGGATTGCCTGCTCAGCCAGCGAAGCGAGGCGCTTCGGAACCTGAATGCTCGTCTCGGCCGGCAGAGTTCCCTCACCCGACAGACGATACCACCCGGCGTACGCGCCGACGGCCAGCACCACGCCAAGCAGTGCGACCGCTCCGGCCGGCACGCCACGCACGGGAGCCGGCACCGGGAAGGCGAGCCTGGTCCTCCGGCTTACCGTCGCCGCCTCGGCCTTGAAGCGGCGCGCGACCTCGTTGGGATCGAGGCCAAGGGCGCTCGCGTAGGTTCGCACAAACCCAAGCGTGTAGGCATTGCCGGGCAAGTCGCCGATACGCCCCTCTTCGATTGCCTCGAGATGCTGCAACCGGATGCGCAGCGCCGAGGCCATGGCCGGCAACGACCAGCCGATCCGCTCCCGCGCGGCACGCAGGTCTGCGCCCGCCCGGGGCGCCGAGGACAGCGCGCCATTTGGTTCGATATCGGAATGCATCATGCTCCGGCTTTCCGCCAGTTCTGACCTGCGCTCCTGCAGCACGGTGGTCCTGTTCCCGCGAACTGGTTGTCTTGCCTACGCTCCTAGATTGCCTCGGTTCGTCGGCACAGTCGAATCGTCATTGCAGGATTCATCGAAAATAAATCGTTAACTCAAAACGTTAACCCTTGTTCGCGCGCCCACACGCTGATCGGCTCCCGGACACTGGCCGCCCCCGTCGCATTCTTGCGTATCGCCGTCAGCACCGGACGGAATGCGTCAAGGTCGAGTTCCGCCAGCAATGCCTTCACCGGCATAATCCCGGAGGCCGACATAGATAGCGTGCCAAAGCCCAACCCCACGAGCGCCATGGCCTCCAATGGCCGCGACGCCGCCTCACCGCACACCGATACCGGCACGCCGGCGCCACCCTTGGCAGCGCGAGCCGCCTTCAGCAGATACTCCAGCAGGCGCAGCACGGGTTGCGACAGCAGGTCGTAGCGGCTGTACAGTGAGGGCGTGCCGCGATCAGCGGCGAACAGGAACTGCAGCAGGTCGTTGGATCCCACCGAGACGAAGTCGACCTCGCGCAACAATTCATCCAATTGCCACATGAGCGCGGGCACTTCGAGCATGGTGCCGATGGACAGCCGCTCCGGCGACGGGCGCACCCGCTTCGCCTCCGCCAGCAGCAATGCGCGCGCCGCGCGGAACTCCGCCACAGTGGCAACCATCGGGAACATCACCGAAAGCGGCCGGCCGCCTGCGGCCAGCAGCAGCGCACGCAATTGGCGGCGCAGCAGCGCCGGCCGATCCAGGCCGATGCGGAGCGAGCGCCAGCCCATCGCCGGGTTCTCCTCCTCCGGCGCATCGCCCGGCAGCAATTTGTCGGCGCCAAGATCGAGCGTGCGGAACAGTACCGGCCGCCCGGCGGCGGCATCCAGCACCCGAGCGTAACTCGCCGCCTGCTCCGCCACATCGGCAATGGCGCCGCGCGCCAGCATGCCGATCTCGGTCCGATAGAGGCCGATGCCCTCGGCTCCTGTGATGTCAAGCTGCGCAACCTCCATGTGCAGCCCGACATTCAGCATCAGGCTGACCCTGGTACCGTCGGCGGTCGCCGCCGGCCGGTCGCGCAATGCCGCCCATCCCGCTTCCCGGGCACTCCTTGCCGCCAGCGCTCGGACATAGGTCGCCCTCACCTCGACCTCGGGGCGCAGCACAAGCTGGCCTTCGCCGGCGTCCACCACCGCCTCGTCGCCCGCCTCTGCGGCGTCCAATACGCCGCGAGTACCGCCGACCGCCGGTAATCCAAGCGCCCGCGCGAGGATGGCCGCATGACCCGCGGGGCTGGCTTCCTCGATCGCCAGACCGGCGATGCCGGCGGCATGCCAGTCGAGCAGTTCAGCCGGCCCCAATCGGCGCGCGAGCAGGATCGCGCCCGACGGGATCGTCGGGCGAGGGGCATCGCCGCCAAGAGCGGTCAGAAGCCGGCCAGCGAGATCCTCGAGGTCCGCCAGCCGCTCACGCAAATAGGGATCGGTGATGCGTCGCATGCGGTCATGCAGTTCGCCGGCAACCCGCTGCACCGCCGCATCGGCTGAAAGACCGCCGCGGATCACCTCGGAGACGCGCTTCAACCAGCCAGCATCGGCGGCAACCAGACGATAGGCGTCGAGCACGTCGCGCGATGCCGATCCATCGGCGCCGGACACAAATTCGTCGGGCACGCCGGCGATCAACTCGTCGAGGCCCTTCTGCATCCGGTGCGCCGCATCGTGCAGTCGCGCCAGTTCCACCTGCGGGTTGTCTGCCAGCAGGCGGAACGGGCGCCGATGGCTGCCATGCAGCACCACCGGACCGATTGCGATCCCCGCGACCAGCGTTGCACCGGCAAAAACGCGCGGCACCGTTGCGCCGACACCCTCCTGCGACCCGTCGGAGGCCCCGCTTGCCGCCAGCACCTCGGCCAGCAGCATCGCCACGGTCTCCAGTTCCTCCACTTCGTCCGCGGCATAAAGTCGCGGGTTGCGGTTCTGCACGTCCACCACGCCCAATGTCCGACCGGCGCGCCGTACTGGCACAGCCAGCATGGATGCGAACGGCTCCTCGTCGGTTTCCGGACGATAGGCGAAGGCTGGGTGGTTCTGTGCGTCCGGCAGGTTCATCACCTGGGCCGTGGCGGCGCACAGGCCGACGATGCCCTCGCCGACCCGCAATCGTGTGCGACCGACGGCCTGCGGATTGAGGCCCTGGGTTGCCACAAGTTCAAGAATTTCACCCGGCCGCGTGGCGTAAACCGAGCACACCTCGCTCACCAGTTCCGCGGCCACCAGTCGGACAAGGTCCTGAAGCGGCGCAGAGCCATGCGCCATCATTTCACGTAATTTGGACAGGAGCCGCCGCGGACCGACCATACGGCCTATATGGCCCGAATGCGCGCGGCCAGCGCCGCGACAGCCTGCGCGACCAGTTCGGCAATGATGCCTGCCGTGGGCTGCTCGGCCGTGACCATGCCGACCGACTGGCCGGCCATGACCGAGCCGTTCTCCACGTCGCCGTCGATCGCTGCCCGCCGCAGCGCACCGGCCCAGAAATGCTCGATGGCAAGCTGGGCCGCCTCCTTGGACAGCTCCCCGGCCTGAAAGCGGTCACGTGTTTCCGCCTGGAAGCGCAGGAAGCGTTTCACTCCCTCGTTGACCAGTCCGCGCACGGGGATCACCGGGAAGCGTTCGTCCAACTGCACCGACGGCAATGCGTCGCGAGCCGAGGCACGGATGAAGGCCTGCTTGAACCGCGGGTGCGCGATCGATTCGGTTGCGGCGGCGAAGCGGGTTCCCAATTGCGCGCCTGAAGCGCCCATTTCGAGCAGCGCCAGGATCGCCTCACCGTGGCCCAGCCCGCCAGCGACGAATACAGGGACGTCGTGAATATGAGGGAGGATCTCCTGCGCCAGCACCATCAGCGACACGGGCCCGATATGGCCGCCGGCCTCGGAACCTTCGATCACCAGCGCATCGGCGCCCGAACGGATCAGCCGCTTCGCCAGCACCAGCGCCGGAGTAAATGCGATCAGCCTTGCCCCGCCGTCCTTCACGGCGCGCACCGCGGCGCCTGGCGGGATGCCTCCGGCCAGCACAATGTGACCGACGCGAGCTTCAAGACATACACGGATCAGGTCGCTGAGCTGCGGGTGCAGCGTGATCAGGTTCACGCCGAACGGTCTGTCAGTCTGCGCCTGGGTGCCGGCGATCTCGGCCGCCAGCAAGTCCGGCCCCATGGAGCCGCAGGCGATCACGCCGAAGCCACCGGCATTGGAGATGGCGGCGACCAGATGCCGCTCGCTCACCCAACTCATCGCCCCGCCCATGATGGCAACCGGGCAGCCAAGGAACGCGGTGCCACGCGACCAGAGCCGGTCCAGTTTCGCCTGTGCGGCCGTTGTCGAGACATCCGGGGTGGCAATGTCAGGCGGCATCGAGGCCGTAGGCGGTATGCAGGGCGCGAACCGCCAGTTCCGTGTAGTCAGCGGCGATCAGCACGCTCACCTTGATCTCGCTGGTCGAAATCACCTGTATATTGATGGCCTTGTCAGCCAGTGCGCGGAACATCGTGCTGGCGACACCCGCGTGGCTGCGCATGCCGACGCCGACCACGCTGATCTTCGCCACGTTCGGATCGGCCAGCACTTCGGTGAACCCGATCAGCGCCTGTGCACCGGCCAGCGTCGCCTGCGCCCGCGGCAGGTCGGCCTTGCCGACGGTGAAGGTCATGTCGGTCGTGCCATCGGCCGAGATGTTCTGCACGATCATGTCGACGTTGATATTGTGATCGGTCAGGGCGCCGAACACCGCGGCCGCGATCCCCGGCCGGTCGGGCACCCGTCGCAACGTGATCTTCGCGTCGTCGCGCGAATAGGCGATGCCCGATACATTCTGCGTTTCCAAGATCTCGTCCTCATCCACGACCAGCGTGCCAGGCACGTCCTGGAAGCTCGATAATACCTGAACCCTTACCCGCTCGTTCATCGCAAGCGCGACACTGCGGGTCTGGAGAACCTTGGCGCCCACCGAGGCCAGTTCCAGCATCTCCTCGTAGCTGATGCGGGCGAGTTTTTTCGCTTTCGGCACGATGCGCGGATCGGTCGTGTAAACGCCGTCCACGTCCGTGAAGATGTCGCAGCGATCCGCGCGCAGGGCGGCGGCCAGCGCCACAGCCGATGTATCCGAGCCGCCGCGCCCGAGCGTGGTGATGCGGTGGTCTGTTCCCAGACCTTGGAAGCCAGCCACCACCGCCACCTGGCCCGATTGCATCCGGCGGATCAGCTCCGCCCCGTCGGCGCCGGCAATACGCGCCTTGCCGTGCGCATTGTCGGTCCGGATCGGGACCTGCCAGCCCTGCCAGGAGCGTGCCTCGACGCCGATATCCTGCAACGCGATCGACAGCAGGCCGGTGGTAACCTGCTCGCCGGTTGCCACCACGGTGTCATACTCGCGAGCATCGTGGAGCGGCGACAGCGTCTGGCACCATGCGACGAGTTGGTTGGTGACCCCTGCCATGGCGGAAACCACGACCGCGACCTGGTTCCCGGCTTCGACCTCGCGCTTCACCCGGACCGCTACATTGCGGATGCAGTCAAGGTCGGCAACCGAGGTGCCGCCAAATTTCATCACGATGCGGGGCATTGTCAGTGGTCGGTGGTCAGTGGTCAGTGGTCAGTTGTTGCCGGGTGGGGCAGACATACTGGCGCGGGAGGGGAGGGGCAACCATGGAGCAGCACGCAACCGTCTCAGCCGAGGAGGTCGCGCGGTTCAACGCCCTGGCCGCGGATTGGTGGGATCCCAACGGGCCGATGCGCCCGCTGCACCGAATGAACCCCGCCCGGATCGCCTGGATCGTCGAGCGGATCGGGCGGAAATTTCCTGCCGCGGCGGGCCTTCGGTTGCTGGATGTCGGTTGTGGCGCCGGGCTGGCGGCGGAGGCTTTGGCCCGTCGCGGCTTCGACGTGCTCGGCCTGGATGCCGCCGGCGGGGCGATCGATGCGGCGCGCGTTCATGCGGCGGGACGGGGGCTGCCAGTCGCCTACCGCGGCGGCGTCGCCGAGGATCTTCTGGCCGAGGGGCTGCGGTTTCCTGTCGTGACCGCGCTCGAGGTGATCGAGCATGTGCCCGATCCTTGCGCGTTCCTGACGACGATCGCCGGACTGCTGGAGCCTGGGGGGGTGCTGTTCCTTTCCACCCTCAACCGCACGCCGCAGTCATTCCTGGCAGCCAAGGTCGGGGCGGAGTACCTGCTGCGCTGGCTTCCGGTCGGGACGCATGACTGGCGCAAGTTCATCACTCCCGTCGAACTTGGCGGGATGTTGCGCGAGGCAGGACTGCGGGTGGCGGACACCGCTGGCCTGGTGGCGGACCCGCTCACCGGTCAGTGGCGGATCAGCCGTCGGCTGGCGGTCAACTACATCCTGGCGGCGGACAATTAGCGCGTCCCTTCGCCCGCCATGACGGTATGGTCACCGCTTACGCTGATGGAATGCGCACCGGCAGCGAGACGATGCCGCGCAGGATGTTGGAGTACATCCGCTTCGGTTCGTCCAGCACCTCGATCATCGGGAAACGCTGGAGAATCTCCTCCCAGAGAATCGCAAGCTGCATTTCGGCCAAACGGTTGCCGACGCAGCGATGAATGCCAAAGCCAAAAGACAGATGCTGGCGCGGTCTGGCGCGATCGATGATGAACTCGTTGGCTCTCTCGATTGCCTCCTCGTCGCGATTGCCGGATATGTACCACATCGCGACCTTGTCGCCCTTGCGGATACGTTTCCCGCCAAGGTCCGCATCTTCCAGCGCGGTGCGGCGCATATGCATCACTGGGGTCTGCCATCGGATGATTTCCGGCACGAGGCTGGAGACGAGACCGGGATCGGCTATCAACTTGCGATACTGGTCGGGGTACTTGTTGAGCGCCAACAATCCGCCAGACATTGAATTGCGCGTCGTGTCGTTGCCGCCAACCAGCAGCAGCAGCAGATTGCCCATGAATTCATGCGGCCGTGACGGCAGGTCGCGCGTGGCCTCGCCATGTGCCAGCATCGAGATCAGGTCCGGCCGAGGCGCCTGCGCCGCGCGCTCACGCCAGAGCGCGATGAAGTACTCCATCGCCTGCTGCAGCACCGCGTCGCGCTTCTCGTCGGAATCGATTTCGGTGCCGGCACGCGTATTCACGGTCGCGACATTGGACCAGTAGGTGAGCTTCCGCCGCTCCTCGAATGGAAAGTCGAACAGCGTGGCGAGCATCTGCGTGGTCAGCTCGATCGACACACGATCCACCCAATCGAACGCCTCGCCGCGCGGCAGTCCATCGAGCACGCGCTGCGTGCGCTCGCGGATCGTGGCGGAGAGACGCTGCAGGTTCATCGGCGCGACAACCGGCGACACCACCTTGCGCTGCTCGTCGTGCCGTGGCTGATCCATCGAGATAAAGCTGGGCCGGCGGAAGTCCATCGGCGTATCGCGCAGCACGATGCCGCCCATCATCGCGTCCGATGAGTAGGTCTTCTGGCTGGTATCCACCTGCATGATGTCTTTGTATTTGGTCACCGACCAGAACGAGCCGTACATGCCGTTCTCGCACCAGTGCACCGGGTCGTCACGGCGCAGGCGTTCGAAATACGGTTCCCAGATGTCGTCCTGATAGAGCCTCGGCTGGCTCACGTCGATCCTGTCGAGCGGAATCGAGTAGGCCTCTTCGCGCGGATCGACACTGACGGGAGCGTTCATCGCGTTTCATTCCTGGTGGCGCGGACCGGCAGATGCCGGCTGCAACATTACATATTGTCGACTTCGTCCGGCACTTCGTAGAACGTCGGATGGCGGTAGATTTTCGACCCCGTCGGCTCGAACAGCATGGCCTTGTCGGACGGATCGGACGCGGTGATCGCATTCGACGGCACCACCCAGATGGACAATCCTTCGCCACGGCGCGTGTAAACGTCGCGCGCGGACTGCAACGCCAACGTGGCGTCCGCTGCGTGCACCGATCCGACATGCTTGTGTGCAAGCCCGGTGCGCGCGCGGATGAAGACCTCCCAGAGCGGTGTGGCCTGTTCGGTCATGGTCATGCGGCCTGGCGCCGCGGCGCCGCCTTTTGCTTCGCCGCATAGGCGAGCGCGGCCTCGCGCACCCAGGCGCCGTCCTCGTGCGCCTGGCGTCGAGCGGCCAGCCGTTCACGGTTGCATGGTCCGTCGCCGGCCAGCACGCGTCGGAACTCGTCCCAGTCGATCGCGCCGAACTCCCAATGGCCTGTCACCTCATTGTGGCAAAGCTCCGGGTCCGGAAATGTCAGGCCGAGATAGTGGCCTTGCGGAACCGTGGCATCGATGAATTTCTGCCGCAGCGAGTCGTTGGTGAAGCGCTTGATTTTCCACCGCATTGAGGCATCCGAGTGCTGCGACTGCGTATCAGGCGGTCCGAACATCATCAGGCTTGGCCACCACCAGCGGTTCAGTGCGTCCTGCGCCATCGCACGCTGCTCGGGCGCGCCGCGCGCCAGCGTCGTCATGATCTCGAATCCCTGGCGTTGGTGGAAGCTTTCCTCCTTGCAGATGCGGATCATCGCGCGCGCGTAGGGACCGTAGGAACAGCGGCAGAGCGGGATCTGGTTCATGATCGCCGCGCCGTCCACCAGCCAGCCGATCGCGCCGATATCCGCCCAGTTCAGCGTCGGATAGTTGAAAATGGAGGAATACTTCGCGCGGCCAGTCAGGAGTTGCTGCACCAGTTCCTCGCGGGTCACATCCAGCGTCTCGGCCGCGGCGTAGAGATAAAGGCCATGCCCGCCCTCGTCCTGGACCTTGGCCAGCAGCGCCGCCTTCCGTCGTAGCGTCGGGGCCCGCGTGAGCCAGTTCCCCTCCGGCAGCATGCCGACGATCTCCGAGTGCGCGTGCTGGCTGATTTGGCGGACCAACGTGCGGCGATACGCCTCGGGCATCCAGTCGTTCGGCTCGATCCGCTCCTCGGCGTCGACGCGCGTCTGAAAACGTTTGGCCGGCTCGCTGGTGTCGGCCAATACTTCTTGGGTATTCAGCGCCTGGCTGTACATGGATTCCGCCTATATTCGCTTCGACTGCAATCTATGCGGCCCGGGTCGTCTTCAGCGGCAGCGCGATGGTTTCCAATGTTGACAGGTCCAAACGCGTGGATGCCTGGTCAATGTCAAATCCAACCACATCGCCCGCCGCGTCGATATCCACATTCAACCCGTCAGCCACTTCGCGCACATCGGCGCCAGGTTCGGGCTTCAATTCGATGTAGAGGCTGTCCGTCTCAGGGTAATAGTGCAGCTTCACGGCAGGTCCTTCCGATAACCTCGATCAAAGAACGCATTGTGTATCGTTTCGTCATCGTCCTCGGCGTAGATGCGGGCCTGGAAACGTTCGGCCGGTTCGCTCGTGTCGGTCGATACTTCGTCGGTAATCAGCCCCTGACTATACATGATTACTCCGGCCAAAAATCGGGACTCATCGCCTGTTCGAACACGAAGGGACAGCCAGCGGGGAATGTGCTGCGCGCGAGTCCGGTCTCGCGTTCTGCCTCGACGAGTGCAACCCGATAGGCGTCCCGCATCGCCTGCGTAATTTGCGCCCTCAGGCTCGGGTTATCGTTAAGGTGGTCTTCCAATCGATAGCGCTGTTCCTCGATGCTGAGGCGCCAACTGTTGCCACGCAATCCGGGTTGAAACTGCCACTTGAGCAAATGCAGAAGCAGCACGGTCAGCCGGTTGATCAATTCGCGCCTCTCGCTCCGCCCCATGCTCTCGATCTCTTCCGCGATGTTCTCGATATCGGCCTGATCCAGTTTGCCGGCGCGCAGCAATGTGGCCTGCTCGTTGGCCCACGCGTAGAAATCCTGATCGTAAAGACTGGTCGTCATCGCCACCTCCTGGCCGCGCTGTCGCGGGGGTATTCAGCGCCGGGCCATGCATGGGACAAATATGGTCCAGCCAGGCAGCGTCTGAAAGGCCCGCCCATGGACTTCGCCCTGACCGACGAACAGCAGCAGATCCGCGACGAGGTGCTGAAGCTGTGCGCGCGCTTCGACGATGCGTATTGGCTGGAGCGCGACCGGACCGCGACCTTCCCGGACGCCTTCTTCGCCGCGATGGCCGAGGGCAATTGGCTCGGCATCGCTATGCCGGAGGCGTATGGCGGCGCAGGCCTCGGCATCACGGAAGCGACGATCCTGATGCAGGCGGTGGCGGAGTCGGGCGCCTGCATGTCCGGCGCATCGGCGATCCACCTCAACATATTCGGCCTCAACCCAGTGGTCGTGTTCGGGACGGACGCGCAGAAGCGACGCATGCTGCCGCCGGTGATTGCCGGCCACGACAAGGCCTGCTTCGGCGTTACCGAGCCCAATGCCGGGCTCAACACCACCCAGATCACCACTCGGGCGGAGCGTCGCGGCGACCACTACGTGATCAGCGGCACCAAGATCTGGACGTCAACTGCACAGGTCGCCTCCAAGATCCTGCTGCTCGCGCGCACCACCCCGCTCGATCAGGTGAAGCGCCACAGCCATGGGCTGACACTGTTCTACACCACGCTCGATCGTACCCATGCCGAGGTACGCCTGATCCACAAGATGGGCCGACATGCGGTAGACTCGAACATGGTGTTCTTCGACGGCATGGAGGTGCCGGCAGACGATCGCATCGGCGAGGAAGGCGAGGGGTTTCGCACCCTGCTGCACGGCCTCAACCCCGAGCGCGTGCTGGTCGCGGCCGAGGCGATCGGCATCGGCCGCGCGGCGCTGGCCAAGGCCACGCGGTATGCCCGTGAGCGCGTCGTGTTCGGCCGGCCGATCGGCCAGCATCAGGCGATCCAGCACCCGTTGGCGAAGTGCTGGGCCGAACTGGAAGCTGCCAACCTGATGGTGATGAAGGCAGCGTGGCTGTACGACCAAGGTCAGCCGTGCGGCGGCGAGGCCAATGCGGCCAAGTATCTGGCGGGCGAGGCCGGTTACCGCGCCTGTGAGCAAGCGGTGATGACGCACGGCGGAATGGGGTACGCGCAGGAGTACCATGTCGAGCGCTACCTGCGCGAGTCGCTGATCCCCCGCATCGCCCCGGTCAGCCCGCAGCTCATTCTGAGCTACCTGGCCGAACGCGTTCTGGATCTGCCGAAGTCGTACTGAGGGCGCGGGGCATACTGCATCGTCATGGCCGGGCGTGTCCCGGCCATCTGTCGAGCGACCGCTGCTGGTCGAGATGGCCGGGACAGGCCCGGCCATGACATTGGACGTGCGACCGTCGCGTCACTTGGCGGCTACTTGAGCTGATCGCGGATCTTGTCGAGGCCGGCCTTGGCGCAGGCATCGTCCAGATTGGCGCCAGGCGCACCCGAAGCACCGATGGCGCCCACCACCTCGTCGCCCACCTTGATCACAATGCCGCCACCAAGCAGTATCAGGTGTGGCAGTTGCGTGAACAGGTTGGCGAATCCGGGGGCCGTCTTCGACCGCTCGAACAATGCACTGGTGTCGGTCTTGAACGACGCGGCGGTGTAGGCCTTGTCATTTGCACTGTCGAGGGTGTGGCTGCCGGCGCGATCCCCGCGCAGCACAGCCTGACGCACGCCGTCGGCGTCCACCAGAACGGCGGTCTCGGCATAGCCCTGCTTCGTGCAGCTCGCGACGGCCTCGGCAACAGCCTGGCTGGCGAGTTCCGCAGGGATACGGTGAGTCGTGAGCAAGCCTTCGGCTTGCCCAGGAATCGGCAGCGCGGCAATGGTGAAAACAATGAAGGAATACAGGGCGACGTGACGGGCCATTGGTATTGCTCCGAGGGGTTGCGCGAATCGTACAGCAATGGAAAGTAGCGCGAACGCTGTCGTCACGCGATGGCCTCGGGGCGATCAGCCGGAGGCCTGTTGCGCGTTTACGCTTGTACGCTGGTTTGGCATAGCCAGCTCGCTATCGGTTCACGATCCTTGGAGCGACAATCCTATTGGCGCGTGCCCCTTGATCGGGAGCTTGTAGCCCCAAGCTTCCGTCCGCCGAAGCGGTCAAACGGAATGGCATGCGACGGTCCGTCATCGGCGACGATGAAGGTGCCGGCTGTAGTGCTTTCGCTGCCGGGTCAGAAACGCGAAAGGAGAAATCCATGCCCAGGAACGGTTCCAACGCACAGCGCAGGGAAAGTGCCCCACAACGTGAGGACGTGCCCGATCAGGTGGTTTCCCAGGTCGGCAAGGCGGTCGCGGAGATCATGAAGGTCCGTCAACACTTTGTAGAAGATATGACAACCGCGGAGACCGACGAAGAACGGCAGAATCTGGCCGGACAGATTGAAAGTGCTGCTGTCCGTGCAATCAGTGACCAGGGTCTGACCGTGGATCAGTACAATCAGATCATTGAGGCGACACAGGCGGATGCCGACCTGGAAGAGCGGGTGATGGTCGCCTATCGGATGGCCTGACTCAGTTTCCATTCACATCGCGGCATCCCGATGATGGGGACATCGCCGCATGGTCACGGGAGAATCCAATGACTGAATTTCGAACGGCTGTCCTCGCGGCAGGATTTGCGGCGGCCATCGCCTTGCCGGCCGTTGCGCAGCAGGGCGGCCAGGACGCCGCGACGCCGCCAGGCGCGACGATACAACAGGGCGACCTGTCTGACGCGATGTTGCACAAGGTCGGCGCAGCTTTGCGTCAGACGGTAACGATCCGCCAGAAGTACGCCGAGCGTGCAGAGGCAACGAAGTCGCCGGAGGAGCAGCAGGCACTGACGACTCAGGCCCAAACCGAAATGGTGCAGGCGATCAGCGATCAGGGGTTGTCGGTGCAGCAGTACAATCAGGTAATCCAGATGGCCCAGGCCGATCCGACGCTGAAGCAGCGTCTGCTGTCAGCCGCGCAATCGGGCGGGTAGTGTAGCTCGATCAGGAGAGTGCACCTCTCCGCACTAATCGAGTGGTGCACTTTCCTCCAGTCGCCCCATCTGCCGGCGCCCGATTGCCAGCTCGGTGACGATGCCGTGCAACGTGCGCAGCTCCTGCACGGTCACCTCGCCGCGCTGGAAGAAGTGGCGGATGTTGCGAACCATTCCCGGCCGCTTCGGCAGGTTCCGGAGAAAGCCGCAGGCATCGAGCTGGTCCACCAGATGCACCAGGAAATTCTCCAGCTCCGCCTTGGTGGCGATGCTAGTCTCGTTGGTCATGAGCAGACGCGGTGGCGTGTCATCGATGGCCGTCCACCATTCGTAGGCGAGCACCATCACTGCCTGCGCCAGGTTCAGTGACATGAACGCAGGGTTCAGCGGAAATCGCACCAATGCATCCGCTGCCGCCATGTCATCGTTGTCGAGGCCGGCACGTTCGGGACCGAACAGCACGCCGGCACGCAGATCGCGTGCGCAGATCTCATGCAGCTCCGCCGCAGCGCCGCGCGCCGTCAGCACCGGCTTGATGACATGGCGCGGGCGAGGGCAGGTCGCAAAGACGTGGTGCAGATCGGCGACCGACTCTGTCACTGACGCGAATAAGGTCACCTCGTCCAGGATGCGATCGGCGCCCGACGAATTGCGCCATGCCTTCTCCTGCGGCCAGCCGTCACGCGGCGCGACGAGACGCAGATGGAACAGTCCGCCATTTGCCATGGCCCGCGCGCACGCGCCGATATTGTCGGCAAGCTGCGGCCGCACCAGGATGACAACCGGCGAATTGCCGATCGGGGCGAGGTCGGCACCGCCGTCGCGGCCGGTCATTTCGCGTGTTTGGCCTGCCAGGTCGTCATGAAGGCGATCTCCTTCTTCTGCGCGGCGATGATGTCCCGCGCCAGCTTCCGCAGTTGGGGATCCTTGCCGTACTGCAGCTCGACCCGCGCCATGTCGATCGCGCCCTGGTGGTGCGGGATCATGCCCGCGACGAAGTCCTTGTCGGCGTTGCCCGAGTAGGTGATCGCCATACCTTGGCTCATCTTCGTCATCGCATCGCGATAAGCTATGGTGGACGCCGGTTCGTTCGTCGCGGGAGCGCCACCCATCATGGCCGGCATGGGCGCGTGCTGCGCCAGGACCGGCACCGGCGCCAGCACCATCGCGGCAATCAGACACGAACGCAGCATCGTCCCTGTTCCTCCTCAGTTGGCCCGCCGCCACGTGGTTCCCTGCGGACCGTCCTCGAATGCGATCCCCTTGCCGGCCCACTCGGCGCGGATCGCATCGGCACGCGCGAAGTCGCGCACCTTGCGTGCCGCCAGCCGCTCAGCGATCGCCAACTCGATCGCAGCGACATCGATCTCGCCTCCGCGAAACCAGACGCCCGGGTCGGCTTGCAAGAG
>DATMND010000020.1:0-4739 GCA_035569235.1 Acetobacteraceae bacterium
GCGGCACATTGGCCTTGGCGTTGCACGACCACGTCACCCCGAGCCGGCCGAGTTCGCGGGCGATCGCCTCGGCCCGCGGCCGGTCGTCGGTGAACGTGTCGTCGTCGAAGAAAAACTCCTGGACCTGCGGGAAATAGCGCTGCGCCAGCGCGATCTCTTCGGCGACGTGGCCCGGCGAGCGCACCCGGTAGCGATGCCCGCCCACCGTCTGCGGCCACAGGCAGAAGGTGCAGCGCGACTTGCAGCCACGGCCCGTGTACAGCGACACGTAAGGATGAAGCAGGTAGCCAATGAAGTAGTCCTCGATGTGCAGATCACGCTTGTACACTTCTGTGACGAACGGCAACCGGTCCATATCCTCGAGGATTTCCCGGTCCTGATTGTGCACGATCCCGCCCGTGCCGTCGCGATACGAGATGCCATCGACCGAGGCCCAGTCGCGCCCCTCGGCGATTTCCTTCACCGTGAAGTCGAACTCATTGCGCGCGACAAAATCGATCGGCGCGCCCTGCGCCAGGCTCTCCTCCGGCTGCACCGCCACCTTCGCGCCGACGAAGCCGATCTTCAGCGCCGGATTCGCTTCCTTCAGCGCCGCCGCCGCCTTCACATCGGATGCGAACGACGGCGTCGAGGTGTGGATCACGCACAGCTCATAGTCCCGCGCCTGCCGCGTCACAGCATCGAGCCCGATCCCTGCCGGCGGAGCGTCGATCAGCTTGCTGCCCGGCACCAGCGCGGCCGGCTGCGCCAGCCAGGTCGGATACCAGAACGAGCGGATCTCCCGCCGCGCCTGGTAGCGCGAGCCGGCGCCGCCATCGAACCCGTCGAACGAAGGCGGATGCAGGAACAGCGTCTTCATCATCGCGGGTTGAACCCCTCCGCTTCTAGTGTGTGGCCACGCCAGTCCACCTGGCGGCCGGCGTAGCTCGCGACCATCACCGCCACTGACATAAGTTCTCGGAGCGGCAGAAGCCAGACCGGGGTGCGGTTGGCAAGGCCCAGTGCCCGGTCGGTGCCGATCGCGGCCAGCGAGCGAAGTCCCCAGGCCGCGGCAAACCAGGCCAACGACCACGCGGTGCCCCCGGCCAGCGACACTGTGACTGCCGCCCAGACGAGCGGATATTGCAGCACCGATCCCGCGAACTGGGCCGGAACCAAGGTGCGGATGGTGCGTGCCCAGCGAAGCTCGTGGCGCCAGAGGGCGGGCAGCGTCGTCTCGCCCACTGTTGTAGCTGGGATGGTATCGGCCAGCGCGACCTTCAGCCCGAGGCGCTGGACCAGCCGGCCCAACACGTTGTCGTCGGCCAGGTGGTGCACCAAGGCAGAGAAGCCGCCGATCCGTTCCAACGTGTCCCGGCGCAGCATCATGGTGGCGCCGAGGCAGTCCTGCCGGCCAAGTGCGCGGGCCAACAGAGCACCAGGGAGGAAGTATTGGTTGATCTGGCATGCCCCTAGGTTACCAACGGCCCCCTCCCCCCAACCCCCTCCCACAAGGGGAGGCGGAGCATTTTCAGCACTCCCCCTCCCCTTGTGGGAGGGGGTTGGGGGGAGGGGACCGTGGTGCGGTACAAGCCCCGTATAGACAGTCGTGACCAGCCCCACGTCCGGCGCCTCCAGTGCAGCGGCCAGCCGACCCAGCCAGTCCGGCGCCACATGCAGGTCCGAATCGGCGATCACCAGTATGGCGTGCTTGGCTGCCGGCAGCATATTGATCAGGTTCGCCACCTTGCGGTTCGGCCCGTGACCGGTCGGGTCCACCACGACCGCGATGTCGCAGTCCGGGAACCGCGCCTGCACCCGGCGGACCACGGGCAACGCCGAGTCAGCCGGATCCTGCACGCCGAATACCACCTGACAGGCCGTACAGTCCTGCCGGCAGAGGCTGGCCAGCGCCTCCTCCAGCAGCGGTTCGTCGCCATGCAGCGGCTTGAGGACGGTCATTGGCAACATCGTCGGGACCGGCCTTGAGCCGGCTGTCCGCGCACTATCAGCGCGACGAGCAAAACGGCGCACCACCATCCAGCCGGCAATGGCCTGAGCGATCCCGATCGCGGAAAACGCCGCCGCGGCACCGGCTGCGATCATGCAATCGGTAACCTCCTGCGCCGCACTCGATCGCGATCCACCACCAGAATGCTTTGCGCGATGTCGGCCTCACTCAACCCGGCGAGCAGGTTGGATAGCCGTGCAATGACCTCTGCCTCACTCCAGTCGCCACGGGGGAATAGGAGCAGGCTCGGCTCGGTCGCCCGGGCAAGCGCAAGCAAGTGCGGGTAATCGAGATCGGCGGTGACGACGATTCGCGCATCCAGTTCCGTAGGGGCAATGATCTCTGTGTCCGCCGCACGCTGAAGGCCGAAATCCACGGCGTGAACGGCGTCATGCCCTTGAATGTCGAGCCAACCCGCCAGCGTCGGCGACAATGGCATGTCGATGAGGAACTTCACCGGGTCAATTCGAGCGTCTCGTCCTCCGCCAGGAAGGCGACATAGCGCAGGGCCGCGTCGATATCCTCGGTCTCAAGATAGGGATAGTTGGTCAGGATCGCTTCACGTGTCTCGCCTGCCGCGAGCAGGCCCAGCAGCCGTGCCACCGGGAACCTGAGGCCTCGAATGCACGGCTTGCCCGTGCAGATGGCGGGATCAACGGTGATGCGCGGGAAGACCATGGAGTGATGCTAGCGCGTGGGGGTCAGTGTAGCCAGCTTGGCGGGGAACGCCGTCAATCGCTCGTGACCTCCTGAGCGGTTTAGGTTGTCGAGGGTTCTGCGAAGTCGGCATGCGGGAGGTGTGCCCTCGTCCCCGACTCTCAGAAGGTAGGGATTGGGGCCTGATTGGGACCACCTTCACTTGCCCGTGACTACCTCGCCGTGATCGCCTGCCCGCCCCGGAGCGCCGCGCCGATGCCAATGGCCGCGAGCGCCGTCGTGACAATGTCCTTCGCAGTCAGCTTTGCCTCGGCCAGCTGCTTGCCCTGCGAGTCGTGGTCGATGAACCAGTCCGGCAGCACCATCGGGCGTACCTTCAGCCCGCCGTCCAGCAGCCCCTTCCACGCCAAGTGATGTAGCACCGCCGAGCCGAACCCGCCGATCGAGCCCTCCTCGATGGTGATCAGCACCTCGTGGTGCCGCGCCAGCCGCTCTACCAGTGCAGTATCCAGCGGCTTGGCGAAGCGCGCATCGGCTACGGTGGTAGGCAGTCCGTGCGCCGCCAGTTCATCGGCCGCACGCAATGCGTCGCCAAGCCGTGGCCCCAGCGACAGGATCGCCACGCTGCCGCCTTCACGGACCACACGTCCTTGGCCCAGCTTCCAAACCTGCCCGCGGTCGGGCAGCGCCACCCCTACCCCGTCGCCGCGCGGATAGCGCAGCGCGCTCGGCCGGTCGCCGATCGACGCCGCGGTTGCCACCGCATGCACCAATTCGGCCTCATCCGAGGGCGCCATCAGCACGAACCCCGGCAGACAGCCGAGATACGCCAGATCGAAACTGCCCGAATGCGTTGCCCCGTCGTTCCCGACTGGACCTGCCCGGTCCAGTGCGAAGCGCACCGGCAGGCTCTGGATCGCCACGTCGTGCACCACCTGGTCGTAGGCGCGCTGGAGGAACGTCGAGTAAATGGCGCAGAACGGCTTCATACCCTCGGTCGCCAGGCCCGCCGCAAACGTAACGCCGTGCTGTTCGGCGATGCCCACGTCGAAGCAGCGCTCGGGGAACACCTTGCCGAAGCGGTCCAGCCCGGTGCCCGACGGCATCGCCGCGGTGATCGCCACGATGGTCGGATCGCGCTCCGCCTCGGCGATCAGCGCATCGGCGAAAACCTTTGTGTAGCTTGGCGGCCCCGGCGGCGCCTTCGCCTGCTCGCCGGTGATCACGTTGAATTTCGAGACGCTGTGCAGCTTGTCGGCCGATGCCTCGGCCTTGGCGTAACCCTTGCCCTTCTTGGTGATCGCGTGGACCAGGATCGGGCCGGTCTCCTCCGCCTCGCGGACATTCCGCAGCACCGGGATCAGGTGGTCCAGATTGTGCCCATCGATCGGGCCCACGTAGTAGAACCCCAGTTCCTCGAACAGCGTGCCGCCGGTCAGCATGCCGCGGGCGTACTCCTCGGCCCGCCGTGCCGTCCGCTCGATGCCGCGCGGGAAGCGTTTGGCCATCCGCGATGCCAGTTCGCGCAGCGACAGGAAGCTGCGTGACGACATCAGCCGCGACAGATAGGCCGACATCGCCCCCACGGGCGGCGCGATCGACATGTCGTTGTCGTTCAGCACCACGATCAGCCGCGAATGTCGCGCACCGGCGTTGTTCATCGCCTCATACGCCATGCCGGCGCTCATCGCGCCGTCGCCGATCACGGCAATGACGTTGCGCTCCTCACCTTTCAGGTCGCGCGCCACCGCCATCCCCAACCCCGCCGAGATCGACGTGGAGGAATGCGCCGCGCCGAACGGGTCGTACTCGCTCTCCGCCCGCCGGGTGAAGCCGGACAGCCCGCCGCCCTGGCGCAGCGTGCGGATGCGGTCGCGCCGCCCGGTGAGGATTTTATGCGGGTAAGCCTGGTGGCCGACATCCCAGATAAGGCGGTCTTTCGGCGTGTCGAAAACATAATGGAGCGCCGCGGTGAGTTCAACGACGCCGAGGCCGGCGCCGAGATGGCCGCCCGTCACTGAGACCGCGCTGATCGTCTCCGCGCGGAGCTGGTCGGCGAGCGCGCGCAAGCTGCTCTCGGGCAGCGCGCGCA
>DATMND010000021.1:0-3437 GCA_035569235.1 Acetobacteraceae bacterium
ACCTGACCGGCACCAAGAAGGGCTGCGACCACGGCCAATGCGGCGCCTGTACGGTGCTGGTGGACGGGCGGCGGATCAATTCCTGCCTGACGTTCGCCGTGATGCAGGACGGTGCCCAGGTGACCACCATCGAGGGCCTCGCCGCGAATGGCGCACTGCATGCGCTGCAGCAGGCATTCATCGACCACGACGCGTTCCAGTGCGGCTACTGCACGCCGGGACAGATCTGCTCGGCCGCGGGCCTGATCGCCGAGGGCAGGGCGAAGAGCGCCGATGAGATTCGCGAGCTCATGAGCGGCAACATCTGTCGTTGCGGCGCGTATCCCAACATCGTTGCGGCGATCCAACAGGCGATGGGACGATCATGAATAATTTCCAATACGCACGGGCGAGCGACGTCGCCGATGCGGTGCGTCAGATGGCCGCCGATCCGACGGCGAAATTCATCGCAGGCGGCACCAACCTGATCGATCTCATGAAGGAAGATGTCGAACGCCCATCGCGTCTGATCGACATCTCGCGGTTGCCGCTCAGGACCATCGAGGAGACCGCTGACGGAGGATTGCGGATCGGTGCGCTCGTGCCGAATTCCGACCTTGCCTATCATCCGCTGGTCGCGCAACGCTATCCCATTCTGGCGAGCGCGATCCTGGCAGGGGCGTCGGCGCAGTTACGCAACATGGCATCGACCGGCGGCAATCTTTTGCAGCGCACACGCTGCTATTACTTCTACGACATCGCGACCCCCTGCAATAAACGCACGCCTGGCAGCGGCTGCTCCGCCATCGCCGGCCTCAACCGGATGCACGCGATTCTCGGCACGAGCGAAGCCTGCATTGCGGTGCATCCCTCCGACATGTGCGTCGCGCTGGCGGCGCTCGATGCCACGGTACACGTGGCAGGACCGGCCGGCGCGCGCGCGATCGCATTTGCCGATTTCCATCGCCTGCCAGAGAAGACGCCGGAGCGTGACACCAACCTCCAGCCGAACGAGATCGTCACGGCGGTGGAGCTTCCGGCGCAGGGCTTTGCGGCGAACTACACCTACCTGAAGATACGTGATCGCCTCTCCTATGCGTTCGCGCTCGTATCCGTCGCGGCGGCACTGGAGCTCGAAGGCGACACGATCAAACAGGCCCGTCTGGCGCTCGGGGGCGTCGCACACAAGCCTTGGCGCGACCCGTCAGCCGAGGCCGCGCTGCGCGGGCAGACCGCCGACCGGTCGGCGTTCAATCGCGCGGCGGATGTCTTGCTGCGCGACGCCAAGGGCTTCGAACACAACGCCTTCAAGATCGATCTCGCTCGCCGTGCCATCGTGCGCGCGCTGTTGCAGGCAGCGGCCGGCACCCCGCAGGTGCAGTCCAACAAGAAGATTGCATGAGCAGAAAGAGAGCATGCCAATGACTTCATACATCGGCGCCGCCACGTCCCGTGTTGACGGCCGCGCCAAGGTTACCGGCCAGGCAAAATATGCTGGCGAGTTCGATGCGACCGGCCTCGCGCACGCCAGCGTGGTGGCATCCACCATTGCCAGGGGTCGCATCGCGCGCATCGACGCGAGCGAGGCGCTTTCCGTCGAAGGCGTGATCGCCGTGCTCACGCATCAGAACCGGCCACCCATGGCAAGCGACGACAGTGCGTACCGGGACGATGTCGCTCCGGAGGGTTCGCCCTACCGGCCGCTGTACGACGACAGGATCTGGTTCAGCGGACAGCCGGTCGCGCTGGTGGTCGCCGAGGAACCGGAGATTGCCCGCTTCGCCGCATCGCTGGTTCGTGTGGCATACGACGCGGAAGCACACGTCACCGACCTGCACCATCAGCGCGACAAGGCCATCGCACTGCCGCTGGCAGCGGACCCATTCACCCCGCCGAAGCCGCGCGGCGCGGCCGAGCAGGCATTGGCCTCGGCGCAGGTGCATCACCGTGGCCAGTACTACGTCCCGATCGAACACCACAATCCGATGGAACTCTATGCTTCGACGGTGATCTTCGAGGCTGGCGGCAAGCTGACCATCTACGACAAGACGCAGGGCGTGCAGAACGTTCAGCGCTATGTGTGTAGCGTTCTCGCCATGCCACCGGATGATGTGCGTGTCATGTCGCCCTTCGTGGGCGGCGCATTCGGTTCCGGCCTGCGCCCGCAATATCAGGTTGTCCTGGCCGCGCTGGCCGCGCGCGCGTTGCAGCGCTCAGTGCGCCTCGTGCTGACGCGGCAGCAGATGTACGGTCTCGGCTACCGACCCGCCATGATCCAGCAGATCGAATTGGGCGCGAATGCCGGCGGAACGCTCGACGCGATCACCCACGAAGCGATCACAGTGACATCGCAGTATGAGGAATTCCACCGCCAGGAGACCGGCTGGTCCGGCCTGCTCTACAGGTGCGCCAACACGCGATACACGCATGGCCTCGTGCGGCTCGATCTTGCCACGCCGTGCGACATGCGCGCGCCCAGTGCCGCGCCCGGGGTCTATGCGCTTGAATCGGCGATGGACGAACTTGCGGTCGCTCTCGGGCTCGATCCACTCGAGCTTCGCCTGCGATGCTATTCGGATCGCGACCAACACAGCGATCGGCCGTACAGCAGCAAGCGCCTGCGTGAATGCTATCACGAGGGTGCCGAGGCATTTGGGTGGAACAGGCGCAGCGCCGAACCGCGCTCGATGCGTGATGGCACTGAACTGGTGGGCTGGGGCATGGCGACCGGCGTCTGGGAAGCGCTTCAGGTGCCGATCGCGGTGCGCATCGTCCTGACAGCCAACGGCCACGCCGAGGTTTCCTGCGCCACGTCCGATATCGGCACCGGCACCTACACGATCATGACGCAGGTCGCGGCGGACATGCTCGGACTGCCGCTCGACAGCGTCACCGTCAAACTTGGCGACTCGACGCTGCCGCAATCGCCGGTCGAAGGCGGATCATGGATCGCAGCATCGGTGTCGAATGGGATCGTGACGACATCGGACGCAGTCCGTGCTGAGCTGTTGCTACTGGCAAGGCAGATACCGAATTCACCACTTGCGGACGCTACGGCTGACGAGATCGCACTTGTCGATGGTAGGCTGGTGCACAGGTGGGACGCTTCGCGCGCGGTGCCGATTGCCGATGCGATGCGGCATGGCGGCATCGATCGCATCGAGCTGGAGAAGACGACCACCTTCGACGATGACGGCGCTCATGCGCACAACACGCACTCCGCGGTCTTCGCCGAAGTGAAGGTGGACGAGCAGCTTGGCGTCATCCGCGTGACCCGCGTGGTCAGCGCGGTCGCCGCAGGCCGCATCCTGAACACCAAGACCGCGACCAGCCAGATCATGGGCGGCGTGGTGTGGGGTATCGGCATGGCGCTGCACGAGGAAACGCTGGTCGACCACACATTCGGCCGGATCATGAATGCGAACATCGCCGAGTATCATGTCCCGGTGAACGCCGAC
>DATMND010000022.1:0-2681 GCA_035569235.1 Acetobacteraceae bacterium
CCTCGACAACGCGATGACTGTGACACGGAACGATGTCGCCGACCGGATCGCCGGCGGGGACCGAACAAATATTTAGAGCGAAATTGCGACTCAATCTGAACGGATTTCGCTCTACCGAGAATGAATTCGTCCGCGCCGCCCGGCCCTGACCTCGGCTACACGATCCCCCAATGACCGGACCTCGTCGACGCCCGCGCATTACGCCCGCGGCGGGATCTCCTCGCTCCGGCCGCGCAGCGGTCGCTCCTCCATGCGGACCAGGGCGATCAGGCTTGCGATCAGGCACACGACCCCGAGCGCGAACACACCCCGGAACACGTGGGCGAGATGGACGCCGAGCGTGTTTGCCGCCGTCGCGCTCAAGACGGTGACGCGGCCACCGCGTTCGGGCGCAACGCCGAGCGTCGCCAGTAGGATGGCGCCCATGACCGCCACGATGAACGCCGCGGTCAGTCCACGGAAGAAGTTCATCGCTCCCATCGCGGCCCCGACCTGATACCGCGACACTGCGTTCTGGATCGAGACCGTGCCGACCGGATAGGTCGTGCCGATGCCGAACGCGACGACGCTCAGGACTGCGGCGACCAAGATCGGCGGTGTTGCCGGGTTCCAGACCAGGACCGAGAGCGCCGCGATCGAGCACGAGAGACCGATGAGCGGCACGCGCTTGTAGTGGGTGATAACCATCATCGCGCGGCCCGCCAGGATCGATCCGGGTGTCGACATCACGACGATGGGAATGAGCGCGAGGCCGGAATCGCTCGCTGTGAACTTGTGCACAACTTCGTAATAGAGCGGCAGGAAGATGGTGAGCCCGATCACCACGCCTTGCGAGAACGAGGTGCACACGGTGCCCATGCGCATCACCGGATTGGCAAGGACCGGCAGCGGCAGGAACGGTTCGGACGCCCGCATCAACCGCCAGATGAACAGGACCCACAGCACGGCCGCGGCCAGGACCAGCGCAGCAATGGGGGCGGAAAGCCAGGGATAACGCGTTCCGCCCCAGGTGAGCGCCACCAGCAGCGGGATTGCCGCGGCCGTCATCAGGCCGGCGCCGAGCAGGTCGAGCTTGTGCTTGCGGTCGTGGCGCGGCAGGCGCCTGAGGCTCCTGTGCGCCATGGCGGCTGCGACCAGCCCGAGCGGAACATTGAACCAGAAGATGATTGACCAGTGGAAGTGCTCGGCCAGAATGCCGCCGACGACCGGACCGCCGAGCCCCGCGGTCACCCAAACGCTTCCCATATATGCCTGGTAGCGGCCGCGCTCGCGCGGCGCGACCGCGTCGGCAAGAATGGATTGCGCCAAGGGAAGAATACCGCCGCCGCCGATCCCCTGCAGACCACGGCCGAGGATCAGCATGATCATGTCGGGCGCGACGGCACAGGCGATGGAGCCGGCCGTGAAGATGCCGATGCTCGCGAGCATCATGGCGCGGCGCCCGTGGATGTCGCTGAGTTTCCCGTACAACGGCGCGACCACGGTCGAGCTCAGCAGGTAGGCCGTAACGATCCATGGCAGGAGTTCAAAATCGCGAAAATCGCGCCCGATGGTCGGCAGGGCGGTAGCGACGATGGTCTGGTTGAGCGCGGCGAGGAACATCGCCAGCATGAGACCGAACACGATGGTGCGGATCTCGTCATGGCGGAGTACCCAGCGTCCGGGCTGCGGGCCCGACTGCGGCTCGGACATCTTTGTTGCCGCCATCCGGGATATGTATTCCGTTTTTGCGTCCCTCGTCTCCCCCGGTGTAGCATCCAACTCACTGAGCGAGTGGTTCCAGGAATGAGGCGGCCCACAGGTGAGGCTCATGATATGAAGAGCATCCTGGTTCCGACCGAGCAACATGCGGTCCTTGCTTCGATCCTACAGTGCGCGCTTCTGCTCGCGCGCAAGTTCGACAGTTACATGGAGGGGTTCGCTTTGTTCCCGGCCATGGTCGAGCTCTACGCGCTGGATTCCGGCGTCCCGCTGCCGATCGAGGAGGTCAGGGATCATGACGCCGAGATGGCGAAGCAAGCCCGCGGTGTGTTCGAGAAATTCATGACCGGGAACGGTGTGGCGAGGGCGGACTGGAACAGCACCGTTTCATTCGGCTGGTTGGATGCGGCCCCGGACGGGGACCCTTTCGTCGGCAGCTACGGCCGGGTCTTCGACGTCATTGTCTTGGGGAGGCCGGGCGCCAGCAGGTGGTCGAGACCGAGCATGACGACGATTGAAGCCGGCTTATTCGAAGCCGGCCGTCCCATCTTGATCGCGCCGCCGTCTCCACCGCAGCGCATAGGCGACGACATCCTGATTGCATGGAATGGCAGCACCGAACAGGCGCGAACGACGGCGCTTGCAATGCCGCTGCTCAAGAAGGCAAGTCGTGTCGTCGTACTGACGGTACAGGGTGGAACGGTGCCTGGGCCGACCGGCGAAGAGCTTGCCCGCTATCTTGATCGCAACAGTGTGCCGTCAGAGCCGATCACTGTCCAGCCTGAGGGCCGCAGCACGGGTGAGGCCATCCTGGCGTACGCAGCGTCGCTACAATGCGACCTGCTGATCAAGGGCGCCTATACCCAGAGCCGATTGCGGCAGATGATTTTCGGCGGAGCCACCCGCCACATCCTTGCCAATGCGTCCTTGCCTGTCCTGATGGCGCATTGATCGAACGATTGCTGCGGTATCGGCCGTGG
>DATMND010000023.1:0-3397 GCA_035569235.1 Acetobacteraceae bacterium
ATGCACGGCGTGGGCGAACCCATGTTGGTGAAGAACCTGCCGGACATGATCCGTTATCTCAAGGCGCGCGGCACCTATGTCCTTTTCAACACCAATGGGACCTTGATGCAGCCCAAGCGATTCCAGGAGCTCATCGACACCGGGCTCGACGAGCTCCGCGTCTCGCTTGATGCCGCCGACCGTGAATCCTATGCAAAAATCCGAGGCAAGGATTTTTTCAACCGCATCGTGCGCGATGTCGGCAAATTCATCGCCTATCAGAAGCAAGTGGGCGCGACCACGCCGCGCGTCTCGCTTTGGCTCACCGGTCTCAAGGAAACCGTCGATCAACTGCCGGAATTCGTCCGGCTTGCGGCGCAGATGGGCGTCACCGAAGTGCATCTGCAACGTCTCGTGTTCGACGGGATCGGCTACGGCAAGGCGACGGCGGCCAACTCGCTCTTCGAGAGCAAGCAGGAGGCGGAGCGTCGCGTGATCGACGCAGCGCAGGAAATCGCGCGTCCGCTGGGGGTGACTCTCGATGCCTCGGGTGCGACGGAACCCGGGCTCAGCCTCAAGCGACAGGATGACCGCGCATGGGCGGCCTGCCGGCGACCGTGGTCGCTGATGTATTTCACTGCCCACGGGCGCGCACTGCCCTGCTGCATCGCGCCTTTCTCCGTCCGTGGCTACAGCAATTATACGCTCGGCGACGCGACCCAGCAGGAGCTGCGCGAGATTTGGAACAGCCCCGCCTATCGGGATTTCCGGTCCAGCCTGCTGTCCGACGCACCGCCGGCGCCCTGCCAGAATTGTGGGATGCGATGGAGCCTGTGACCCTCGTGATTCCGACCTTCAATGAGGCGGAAACGATCGACGCTGCGATTCGCGAGATTCCCGCAGCGTACCTACGCGAAATCCGCGGTCATGCCCCGAGCATTTCCACAAGCTCAGGGAAGCTTGCAACGACAAGGTCGTGCTGTGGATGAGGCTCCGGATCAGGCGGCCCTTCCGCGCCCCATTCGTCGGGCCGGCGCACGAAGGCCGTCCGGAAGCCACAGGCCTTTGCGGCGTTAAGATCGAAATTGTGGCAGGCCACCATGCAACATTCGCTCGGATCCAGTTGAAGAAACTTCGCACAGGTCTTGTAGGCATCAGGCAGCACCTTGTATTTGCCGATTGCCTCGCAGGAGATGACGGCGTCCCAGGAAATTCCGTTTTGCCTGGCCGTATCCATGACGATGCGGAAGCTCAGCAGCGTGAAAGAGACGCACATGAACTTGCCGCGCAGCCGCGCCAGTGAATCGGGGAAGTCCGGCCAGCATTTCAGGCCATGGATCGCATCCCACCACAATGTGCGGCGCTCTTGCTCGCTGAATACGCCAAGCCCATTGTCGGCCAGCACTTGATCGAGGGCGTCACGATGCGCGTCGTCGAACGTCATCGTGGCCGGCGCGTGTTCGCCATGGTTCACGATCAGTTTGAGGGAACGACGGCGGAATTCGTTGGCGAGCCCGGCCCAGTCGCGCTCGATACCGTACCGCGCGCCAACCTCGGCAAGCGCCGTCCGCATGCCGGTGTGCCAGTCAAGAATGGTGCCGCCGGTATCGAAACAAAGCGCCTTGACATTGCTCATGCTCATGATGTCGTTCCTCCCTGCGCAAATGCGTCGCGTGTGGGTGACGGTTCCAACGGCGCATCAGACAGTTTCATGTGATATCTTCCCGGTCGCTCCAATCGGATCGGGTCATCCAGCTGCCGGAATGCGATACAGCCGGCCGGTCGCGTGTAGGTCCTCCACGGTCCACGGCGCGCCTACGTCGCCGATCATCCAGCCGAGGATCGCCCACAGGTCCTTGTCGACCACCGCATCGTCGAGCGGTTGCAGCGCTTCGACGATCGCATGGATTTCCAGCCCCGACGGGAACGGTTCGCCGCTGCGCCCGACGAACACCAGCGCGTAGGCCATCCCGGATGGCGCGCGGAGGAAACCCGGTTCGGACAGCCCGACGCGGTCGAGATCGAATGTTCGCACGAAGAAGGCTCGGAATTCCGGATAGTGCCCGATCCGGTCTTCCGTCAGCACCAGGGCGTGGCGGGTGCCTTCGGTGACGGGCCTGGTGATGATCGCGACGTCAGCCATCACACGCCTCCCGCCTGTCGAGGAAGGCAGCGATCAGCTCGGCGATCTCCGGGCCGGAATCCTCCTGCAAGAAATGCCGGCCGGTCACCATGTGCGGTCCCTCGGCGTGCGGCAGCAGGCGCTTGAAGCGTTCGGCGAAGGTCGCGGCGTCAAACACCTCATCCTCACGTCCCCAGATGATCAGCGTCGGCAACTTGGACTTTGCCAGTTCCGCCTCCAGCCAGGCGAAGCGGGCCTGGGCGCGGGCCGTGTCATCCAGGGGAATCCAGCGCGGCCACACCCATGTCAGCAGGCGAGTCTCGGCATCGGGCAGGACGGCCTCGTAAACGGCCTGCGCCTCGCGCCGGAATTTGTCGCGGCCGACGACGGACAGATACACCCCGCGCCGTGCCAGGACGTTGTGACGGCCCAGCAGATAGGGTCCGACCAACGGTGCATGCATCATGCGCCACGGGAACAGGCGGGTGTGGAATTCGGCCGGCGGCGTCGGCCATGCCCAGGTGCTCATGACGGTCAGCGCCCGCACCCGTCCGGGATTGCTCATCGCGAAGCCCAGGCCGGTCGGGCCGCCCCAGTCGTGGCAGACCACCGTCAGGCGTTGCAGGTCGAGTTGCCGGATCAGGCCCGTCAGGTTCGCGACATGCCCATCGAGGCTGTGTGCCTGCTCGCGGGCCGGCTTCTCGGACAGGCCGAAGCCGATCATGTCGGGGACAATGACGCGGTGTCCCGCGCCCACCAGCGGCGGGATGACATCGCGGTAAAGGAAACCCCAGGTCGGATTGCCGTGCAGCAGCAGGATCGGATCGCCGGTGCCTTCATCGACGTAATGCATTCGCCAGCCATTGACCCGCGCGGTGCGGGCGGCGAACGGCCATTTGTCCCGAAACCCTTCGATGTTTTCCAGAACGTTTGCGGTCATGTCCTGCCCTTCATGCCGTGACGCGGCGCAGGAATGCACAGATCACCAGCATCTTCACGATGACGTCCCCGGCGAACGGCTCGATGGCGGCGCTGATCGCCGCGGCCTGCGCCGGCGGTGACCCCGCCAGCCGGACCAGCAGCCGGTCCGCCCGAACCGAAGCCGCGTGCCGCGCCTGTTGGATCGCGGTTGCCAGCCGTCCGTTGCCATCGAGCGGCGCGAGCAGCAGCCAGGCAAACGAAAGATACGTCGGCCAGTGGGCCAGATGCCGATACATGCTCGCCAGAACCGCGCCTGGGCGCCGCGTGCCGAACCCGTTCAGCGCGGTCACCAGCACGGCGGTCCCGGCTTGCATC
>DATMND010000024.1:0-26170 GCA_035569235.1 Acetobacteraceae bacterium
TTTCGCGGGGATGACAATGATGTGGGGGATGACGCCGCGTAACGACCTGGTCGCACCGCCATTGCCGTGGCGCGATATATGCGTAATGTGACCGTCGTTCGCATTTTTTTCGTACCGGGCCCGATCGTGGCCGCCCGATGACAGGAGGAAACATGGCAGAGATCAAAGGCGCCGACTTGCTGGCGAAAAGCCTCAAGGAACAAGGCGTGCAATACATGTTCGGAGTGGTCGGGTTCCCGGTCGGTCCGCTCGCCGAGGCAGCACAGAAGGTTGGCCTGCCCTATATCGGCATGCGCAACGAGCAGACGGCGTCCTATGCCGCCGGCGCAGTCGGCTACCTGACCGGCCGCCCGGGCTCGTGCATCGTCGTGACCGGTCCTGGCGTCATCCACGGTCTCGCGGGCCTTGCCAACGCGCAGCAGAACTGCTGGCCGATGCTGTTGATCGGCGGCGCGTCGGAGACCTACCGCAACGGCATGGGCGCGTTCCAGGAGGAGCGCCAGGTGCTGGCCGCGACGCCGCTCTGCAAATGGGCGCACGGCATCGAGCACGTGCATCGCATCCCGTTCTACGTGGAGATGGCGGTCAGGCAATCGATCTACGGCCGGCCTGGAGCCGCCTATCTTGACATCGCGGACGACATCATCACGGGCTCATGCGGCGCGGACAAGGCGATCGAGGCCGCGAAATGCCCGGATCCGCCGCGCACGCAGACGATGCCGGAGTACATCGATCAGGCGCTGAACGTGCTGGAATCCGCGCAGCGACCGCTTGTCATCATCGGCAAGGGCATGGCCTCCTCGCGCGCCGAGGACGAGGTGCGCGCGTTCATCGAGCGGACTGGCCTGCCGTTCCTCGCCTCGCCGATGGGCAAGGGCGTGATGCCCGACGACCATCCGTTGTCTGTCGGCGCGGCGCGCAGCCTTGCGTTGCAAAGCGCCGATGTCGTGTTCCTGATGGGCGCGCGGTTCAACTGGATCATGCATTTCGGCCTGCCGCCGCGCTACAACAAGGACGTGCGGGTCATCCAGCTCGACATCGAGCCGGAGGCGATGCACCAGAACAAGCCAGCCGAAGTCGCGCTGGTCGGTGACGGCAAGGCGATTGTCGGGCAGCTCAACAAGGCCCTCGGATCGCGTCAGTGGTTCTACCCGAAGGAGACGGCGTGGCACGCTGCGATCGCCAAGAAGTCGGCCGAGAACGCCGCGCTGATCGCGCCGCAGATCGCCGATGACTCCGCGCCGGGCGGCTACTACCGGCTGCTGCGGGACGTCGCTGCCTGGGCACCGAAGCACGCGATCATCTGCAGCGAGGGCGCCAGCACGATGGACATCGGCCGAACCCAGCTGCCGAACGTCAACCCGCGCTCGCGGCTTGACGCCGGCAGCTATGGCACGATGGGCGTCGGCCTCGGCATCGTCATCGCCGCATGCGTCGTGCATCCCGACAAGCCGATCATCCACGTCTCGGGCGACTCGGCGATCGGCTTCTCCGGCATGGAGATGGAGACGCTGTGCCGCTACGGGATGCCGGCCAAGATCGTCGTGTTCAACAACGGCGGGATTGGGCCGGGCATGGAAGAGATACCGAGCAACCCGATGCTCAACATGCGGCCGAACACGCTGATCTGGGGCGCCCGCTACGACCTGATGATGCAGGCGTTCGGCGGCTACGGCTCCTATGTTGAGGATCCGAAGGACCTGCGCGGCGCGCTCGACGAGGCGATGAACTTCAAGGGGCCTGCACTGGTCAACGTCAAGCTCAGCCAGGGATCGCAGCGGAAGGCGCAGGAGTTCCGCTGGCACAGCTGACCTTCCGCGCAAATCCCTCCCCATCCCGGGCTTGACTCTGGACGGGGAGGGGGCTTGCGGCGGAACGCCGCAGTCGCAGCAGTTCGGCTTGCATACCATCTGAGATGATCAGACCACGGGCATCAAAAAATGCCCGTTGCCATCCCTATGGCCAGCGCCGCGCCGATATCGCGGCAGCGTTCGAGGGCGTCGGGCGGAATTAGCTTCGGTGCCAGGATTGCCTCCGGCGTCTGGGCATGCGTGCACACGATCAGCGGATCGGCGATGGCACGGAGCCGCCATCCCGTGGCGATGCGGGTTATCTGGCGGGCGGCGTTCTCGCCGTCGCTGCCCGCGCAAATGAGCATCGCATAGGGTCGGCCATTGATGCGCTCCAGCACTTCGTAATACGTGCGGTCGAAGAACTCCTTCATCTCGCCGGCCAGCGCCGCGAGGTTCTCCGGTGTGGCGAAGATGTAGCCGTCAGCTGCAAGCACGTCCGCTCCCTGTGTGTCCGCCGCGCGCATCAGACGCACCTGCACGCCCGGCTCGAGGTTGGCGCCGAGACAGGCGGCCTCGGCCATCTGTCTTGTGCCGCCGGTGCGGGAATGGAACACGATCAGCAGCGTCTTCATCCGGCAGCAGTTTTGCAGCCTGCGACCAGGACGGCCATGGCGTCCCATAATCGCTGCGCAGACGATGGGAGCACACCATGCTGAAATCCGGCCGCGTCGTGTTCGGGGCGATGGAGGAGGTGCTGTTCGGCATTCCGACCGCGCAGGCCGTTGCGGAACAGGCAGCGCGGCTCGATGCAGAACGCGTGTTCCTGATGGTCAGCGGCACGCTCCGCCGTGAAACCGACGAAATCGACAGTGTGCGCCATGCGCTCGGCAATCGCTGTGCCGCCATCTTTGACCGGATGCCGCCGCACACGCCGCGGCGCGCGGTGATCGAGGCGGCGGACCAGGCGCGCGAGGCCGGAGCCGATCTTATCGTTACGGTCGGCGGCGGCTCGATCACCGACGGCGCCAAGGCGGTGCAGCTCTGCCTCTCGAACGACATACGCACGCCGGAAGCGCTGGACGCTTATCGACCGGTCAAGGGCCCCGACGGGGTAATGAGGCCGCCACCCTGCACCGCGCCATCGGTCGGGCAGATTTCGGTGCCGACGACGCTGTCGGCCGGCGAGTTTTCCGCCATTGCCGGGGTCACCGACGAACGGCGCAAGGTGAAGGAACTGTTCCGCCATCCGAGGATCATCCCTCGCGCGGTGATCCTCGATCCGGCCATCACCGTGCACACGCCCGAGTGGCTGTTCCTGTCCACCGGCATCCGCGCGGTCGATCACTGCGTCGAAGGCATCTGCTCGGCCGATGCGCATCCATACGCCGATGCGCAGGCGTTGCGCGGATTGTCGCTGCTGTCGCGCGGCCTGCCACGCGTCAAGGCCGATCCGTCGGATGTGCAGGCCCGCCTCGATTGCCAAATGGGCGCGTGGCTTTCGATGGGGCCGCTGGCGAGCGGTGTTCCGATGGGTGCAAGTCATGGCATCGGCTACGTGCTGGGCGCGGTGTTCGACATCCCGCATGGCCACACCTCATGCATCATGCTGCCGTCGGTGATGCGCTGGAACAAGCCGGTGAACGCCGAGCGCCAGGCGCTGGTTGCGTCGGCGATGGACCATCCGGGCGAGGACGCCGGCGACGTGCTTGGCGCCTTTATCGCCGGTCTGGGGATGCCGCGCAGTCTGGCGGCGGTCAATGTCGGGCGGCAGGAGTTCGATCGTATTGCCGAACAGGCGATGGGCACGCCGTGGGTGCCGCGCAATCCGCGGCCGATCGATGGCCCGGCGCAGGTGCGGGAGATCCTTGAGTTGGCAGCGTGAGTAATCCATGTGCCTCGCCCACCTGCGATGACGACGCTCGCGAGGCGTCTCACGGGCGTCTCGTGTCCCCGCTGCGGAGACGATGAGTCGCTGGCTGAGAGGTCGTGACAACGGGAGAAACGGGGTTCGGCAGGACTGTGCATTGGGTTCGGTCAATGCACGGGGCGGAGCTTCGACCGGCGTGGCGCGACAAGGTTGTGGGTGGGGCGGACCGCGGGCGCCGTCTGGTGTCCTTCCCGCAGTGCAATCACGGCGGGATGCACGGCGACATCGGGCTTCCCGCGCGCGGCCTGCATGCGCAGGAGAGCGGCGAGCCCACTGTGCATCCGCCGCATCATGGCGATGGCCTCGGACCGGCGGCGCAGAATGTCCTTCACCGGCTGGCCCGGCTGTGCGGCGGCGCGGAGGCGGTCCATGGCGTGGAAATGGGCGCCGACGATCTGGGCGGCGAGCAGGGCCTGGGCGGCATCGATCGGGCGGAGGGCGGCGACGGTGGCGGCGGGGAGTTGGGGGAGAGCCTCGGTGATGTGCATTGGTTGGGCCGTGTGGTTGGGGGAGGGGAGATGGCAGTTATCCTAACAAACGTCAATAGGTATCCGCACTGACATAGGAGGGGCAACGCAAGGAGAAGGGCCGGCAGCGAACGTCGCCTGTCCACCCATTGCGGTCATTGGCCCGATGCTGGCGCACGCGCGGGGGCAGCATGCGTTTATAGCTGCGCCGCGTCGCGGCCAGGGCGCCCCGCGGGTGCTACGCGCCCTTGATCGTTATGTCCTCGAACGGCGCGGTATAGGGAAAGCCCGCGATGCGGCCGAACGACGATTCGCCGACCCGGGGCCCGACTCCGTTGAGGAAGGCCAACATCCAGATCGGCGCGAAGATCGCCTTCTCATGGACCAGCCGCTGCATCTTCTCGAGAATCGCGGCACGCTTGCCCGTGTCGAGTTCGTTTGCCTGCATCGGGTAGAGCGCGTCGATGTCGGGATAGCCGCCATAGACATAGGAGCCGCCCGTGACGACGAAGGAGGCGAGGCGCGTCGCCGCGTTGCCGAAGGCGCCGCTCGCTCCACGCAGCACGCCGTGGTTATACTTCTTGGCGGCGTAGGCGGCGGCAAAGCCGGCTCGCTCGATCGGCTGCAGCTTGGTCCGAATGCCGACCTCATGAAAATTGTTCACCGCCACTTCGCCGATGTTTGCGTACGAACTATCGCAGTAAAACGGGCCCGAATCGAAGCCGTTGGGAAAACCGGCCTCGGCCAGCAATTCTATTGCCTTGTCCGGATCGTAAACGGCGGGCGGCGGTTGCCAATAATACTCGAACGAGTCGGGGACGATGCTGTTGGTGATCTTGCATTTTCCGAGGAACAGCGCCTTGCTCATCCCCTCGCGATCGAGTGCAAGATTGGCGGCCTGGCGCACGCGGAGATCAAACCACGGTGATCGCGGGTCCCACTGTTCGGGGAAGTAGATCCAGTTCGATGCCTGCAGGACGATCGATTTCACCGTGAGCCCAGGCAGGCGCTGCAATTCCTCGGCAAGTTCACCGCGGATCGAGTAGGCGATATCGACCTCGCCAGCGTTTAACGCGGCGAGCCGCGTCGACTCGTCGGGAATAACCTTCATCACGATCCGCTTGACCGCCGGTGCCTTGCGCCAATACCCCTCAAACGCCTCCAGGATCAGTTCATTCCCCGCGCTGAACGAGACGAATTTGTACGGACCGGCGCCTATCGGGTGCTTCCTGAAGCCGTCATCGCCGACTTTTTCCAGATATTTCTTGGGGACAACCCAGCCGGCACCGCTGGCCGTCGAATAGAAGGTCAGAAAATCCGGCCACGGCCTTTTGAGCTTGAAACGGACGTGTCGTGCATCAGGCGCTTCGATGGCGTCGACCTGGTCCTTCATCAGCTTGTAGGAGGCGCCGCGGTAGCGCTCGAACGAGAACTTCACGTCCTCCGCGGACACCGTCTCGCCATTGTGGAATTTCACTCCGTCGCGCAGCACGAACTCATAAATGAGGGCGTCCTCGGAGGTCGACCACGACTCCGCCAGGGAGGGCGCCTGCATATTGCCTGGCATCGGCTTCACCATCGCGTCGTGCAGCGCGTAAAGCACCATGAAGGGGGTGATCGTCGCCTGCGTGTCGGCGGGATCGAACCAGGTCGGGGCGAGCGCTACGTGGATCGCCCAAGTCAACTGGCCCCGGGGACCAGCGGCAACCGTCGCTCGCGGAACCGCCGCCGCCGCTCCCGCGGCGGCCATTGTCAGCAGATTGCGGCGCGTTAGGTCGGTACTGTTGACGGTAGGGTCAGGACCCTCACGGCGTCGGGATGAGGTCTTCATGCATTTCCTCCTACGGCCACATTTCTTTGGATTCCTTGATCGAGGATAAGAGCCGTCGGAGCCGTCCAGTGGCTGACGATAACGATGAAGGCTGTCTGGAACTGGCCCGTTCCATGCTCAAACGGCCAATCTGACGGCGAAAGCCCCGACGCGCCGCTGCGCGCGATATAGCGCGGTTTCGCAATGTATACACACTCCCTGTTCGACCGCGCTGGTGCCCGGTCGTTTGTTATCGTTCAGGACGTTCGCAGGCTCCGGCCCGCGATGTGGCCACCCCTGGCGGCGCGTCCCGAGGCCGGTCCGCAGACCTGCCACAAGAGTGCAGCGGCATTATCGCGCGAAAATCCGAATCTGGCGACTCAAATACTGGGACCGGCAACCGCCCCCCTGGACCGCACGCAAATCGCCTGGTCGGGGAAACCTGACAGCTCGCCATCCCGGTGCAACGAACACTTAACAGATGCCAAGAATTTCGTGGCACCAATGGAATTCTGTAAAGGAAGAAGGGCCGCACCCGACGGCTGCCGGCCGCTTCGGCTTGAGCGCAGGTTTTTTCCGCTTGACATCCAGAAAAGGATTGGCGTGAGCTTGCCCGTCGCGCCGAGAATGTCTGACATGACGTTGCGGTCCTTCGCCGCTGCAACGACCGGACGTTGACGGCCGATCCGAGAAAGACTGTCGTTTTGAAAGCGCATGACTAGGGAGGAAGGTTCAATGCCGCTGCGCAAGCGGGTGTTTGCGTCTGAGATCGTGATCACGATCGCAATGCTCGCTGCCTTAGGCGCCGCGGTCCTCGCAGCGCAGGACAAGTATACTGTGCAAGTGCCGAATGGGCTCGCGTTCTCTGACTTCAGGGGATTCGAAGATTGGCAGAGCGTCGCCGTCAGTCAGGCCGGAGACCTGATCGAGGTGATCCTCGCCAATCCCGTGATGGTCGACGCCTACAAGGCCGGCGTTCCCGGCAACGGCAAGCCTTTCCCCGACGGCTCCAAGATCGCGAAGATCCATTGGAAAGCGAAACAGAGCGCGGAGGCGCCCTCTCCGACGACGGTGCCGGATACCCTGCATGACATTGATTTCATCGAGAGAGATAGCAAGAGGTTCCCGGACACCGGGGCATGGGGGTACGCCCAATTTAACTATGATGCCACGTCCGATAGTTTCACGCCCGAAGGGAGCGGTGCCAATTGCGGGTACGCGTGTCATACGATAGTGAAGGCAAAAGATTACATTTTCACGGCGTACGGGAAACGGTGAGCGGAGAACAGGATTGTCACTACTGCTGTGCGCTCGCGGGCCGAATATAACGGAAATCGTTATGCGCCGTGTTCCCGGCTGCTCCGCGAGGGGCGGCATTTCCGGCGTTACTGCTTCCTCGAAACCCGGTGCCAAGCCGGCCTTTGCGTATCTGCAACGCAGCTACGGAACCGAGTAAGCCGCCGACGGCTTCCAGACCAGGGCCTTGTGCCCCGGTGGTTCATAATGCCGGGTATAACCTCTTCAGTTTAACGTAGGCATCAGCCGTGGCGAATTGCCAATCAGCTTTGATGTTTTTCTTGTTACGGTCACTTTGCCAGATGGCGATTTCATCCGTCAGCGTCTGCCTGTTGGCGATGCGCCGATCCAGGCACTGCCCCGCCACAACGCTGAGTTCGCATTCCGCCATGTTGAGCCAGCCGCCGGGTTCTGGCGTGTAGTTGTCAACGCCAATTGAAATTTCCCCATTCCGTTAAGCATCAATCACGTCGTAAGCCACACGACCGCGCTAAGTGTTCAGCGTGTGTCTGCGGTTCCATAACTTCTTACTGTTCAGCCCTTCGTCACGTTCCAGAACACCACGGATGGCCCCTTCAGGATGCCGGTAACGTTGTCCCGCCAGGCCGCGCTTTGCCGGTATCCGCCGAGTGGGATGAATGGTAGCGATGCGAACGCCTGAAGTTGGTACTCCCGCTCCAGCCGCGTTTGCTCCGCCGGGTCGGTCGCGCCGAGGCACGCATCGTAAATCAGCTCAATCTTCGGATCGGTAGTCCAGCCGAACCACGCATCCTTGCCGTTGCTGCGGATGAAGTTGGCGAGCAGCGGGTCGCGGTAATCGGGGGTCGCCACGACGGACGGAAACATCGACCAGCCGCTCTTGTCGAGCGGTTCGCGGCTGGTGCGGCGCGCCTGCACCGTGGCCCAGTCCATTGCCTCATCGTCGATGTTCATGCCGGCAGATGACAAGCTGTGGGCGACAACGGAAGCAGTCGGGTTGAAGAACCAATGGTCCGTGGCGTGCAAGAGCACCATCCGCTCGCCGCTGTAGCCAGCCTTGTCCAGCATCGCCTTTATCTGGTCCGGCGTAACGATGCTCAGCGTTTTCCCGCTGCCCGCGATGGCGGGCCGTGCCAATGGCGCGGCAACAGCGGCAGCGGCCCCCAGCAAGAGGCTGCGTCGGTGCATGTCCTGTACTACTAACCTTCCAAATCACCGCAGCCCACGGTGATTTTCCGATAGACAGCCGATAACGCGCTGCGTCGCTTGACAGTATCCTTCAAGGGTCATCGCACGCAGGCGATTGCACCGGCGCAAGGCAAGGGGAACCGCAAATAACGCAAATAACGCAAATGCAGGTTGCAGCGACATTGCCTCAAGTCTGGCCCCCTGGCCGGGCAAGCGCGCCATTTGCGTTGTTTGCGTTATTTGCGGTTCCCCTTCCTGCTGCCTGATCCAGCCTGAAACTGACATGGCGGGGCACCCGTGCGACCCTCGCTTTGGTTTGGTTGCGGCCAACGGCTGCGCTGTGGTTCCTCCTGGTATTGGCCCAAGCCTAGCGCAGCGACGACGACGCCTCCATCGCATCGCGCACCTCACACTCGATCGCTTCCAGCAGGCGCGACGGAAAATGGAGTGGCACGCCCTGCGTGATGAAGACGAGGCGCGTGGTGTAATCGGATGATGGCCAACGGTCGAGGAACACGGGTGGTGAGAAGACGTGCTGCACGCCGTGGATCACCGCAGGATGGTCAGGCATCTCGGCGAGGTTCACCAGCCCCTTCAACCGCAGCAGGCGCGCACCGCAATGCTCGGCCAGTGCTTCGAGCAGCAGCGTCAGCGCCAGCGCGGGAACAGGACGATCGCGTTGCAGGACGAACGTCTCGATCCCATCGCTGTGCTGTGCGCGGGCAAACGGATTACTCACCGGAGCGGCAGGCAGAGTAGCGAAGCGCGCCGCAATATCGGTACCGGCGAACAGCAGTTTCGGCGCGACATCGGCGGCGACATGCTGTGGCGCGCCCGGGTTGAGCACGGCGAGGCGTTCGCGCAGTAAAGTCGCGGGCCCTGCGATGTCGGTCTTGCTCAGGAGGAGGGAGTCTGCAAGCGCAGCCTGCCGACGCGCTTCGGGGTGGCGATCGAGTGCCGCCGCGCCATGCAGCGCATCGACCACCGCAACGATGCCGTCGATGACATGATGCTGCGCGATGTCGCGATCGGTCATCAGCGCATGCAGGATCGGCGCTGGATCGGCCAACCCCGAGGTCTCGATCAGCACACGGTCATAGGCGATTTCGCCCGCCTCGCGGCGCCGGTGCAGATCGAGCAGTGTGCCGACGAGGTCGCTGCGCACCGCACAACACAGACAGCCGGTGGTCAGCGCGAGCAAGGTCTCGTCGCTGCTTTCGATCAGTTCGTGATCCAAACCGATCTCGCCGAACTCGTTGACGATGACCGCGGTGCGGGCGAATGCGGGATCGCGGAGGACGCGCGAGATCAGCGTGGACTTCCCGCTGCCGAGGAACCCGGTGACGACGGCGACCGGCACGGGTGCGGCAGGCGTCATTGCAATCAACCCGGCGCCAGCCGCAGGATCGCCGCCCCTGCCGCGATCGTGGCCGCCCCGGTCCAGCCGCGCCGTCCCGGCCGCTCGCCGAGAAACAGCCGGGCCATGACCACGCCGAACAGAATGCCAGTCTCGCGCAACGCTGCCACCGGCGCGACCGGTGCGCGGGTCATCGCCCACAGCACGAGCGAATAGGCGCCGATGCCCGCGCCTGCTCCACCCACCCCACGCGCTGTCTCATACGGGCTCGGCCAGCGCAGCGGCACGGTGCGATGCAGCCACAGCAGCGTCGGCACCGCGGAGAGCGGGAACATCCACAGCGTATAGACCAGCGGCGCTTGCGAAAGACGCACGCCGACCGCGTCGTTCAGCGTGTAGGCAGCGATCACCACGGCATTGGCGAGCGCGAACCGCACCGCCGTCGCCTCGCCCGCGACATGGCGGCGGCGCGCCAGCAGACCGACGCCGGCACAGATCGTCGCCACGCCAAGCCACGCGGCAGCGGGCAATGCTTCGCCCAGCAGCAGCCAGGCTGCGATCAGCGTCAGCATCGGCGCAACCCCGCGCATCAGGGGATACGCAAGCGCCACGCCGCCGTGCGCATAGGCTTCGGCAATCAGCACGAAATACAGCCCGTTCAAAGCCGAGGACACCAGCAGATAGGGCAACGCCACCGCGGGCAGCAGCGGCAGGAATGGCAGCAGAACGATGGCGATCAGCGAACCGCCAACCAGCAGCAGCGCAGTCTCGCGACGGCGGTCGCCGCCGGCACGGACGACGACATTCCAACCGGCATGCAAGATCGCGGACAGCAGAACGACGCCGACGACGGGAGCGGAAAGCACCGTCAGTCGGGCTCGGAGTCCTTGCGGAACGGCGACTGCTCCGCCAGCGCCGCCATCTCGGCACGAATGCCAGGCCGCTCGTCCTCCAGGTAGTTGGCGATTGCCCGGCGCAAGCCGGAATGCGCGATCCAATGCGCCGAATATGTCGGCCGCGGCAGGTAGCCGCGCTGGATCTTATGGCGACCCTGCGCGCCCGCCTCGACACGCTGCAATCCGTGCTCGATCGCCCAATCGATCGCACGGTAGTAGCAAAGTTCGAAGTGCAGGAATGGCCAGTCGCCGCGACAGCCCCAGTTGCGGCCGTACAGCGCCTCGCTGCCCGCCAAGTTCAGCGCGCCCGCCACCGGTTTTCCCGCGTTCTCGGCCAGCATCAGCACCACACGGTCGCCCAGCCGTTCGCCGAGCAGCGAGAAGAACGATCGCGACAGGTAGGCCGAACCCCATTTGCGATCCACCGTCGAGCGATAGAACCGGTAGAACGCGTCCCAGTGCGCTTCCTTGATGTCGGCGCCGTTCAGCGCGTGGAATTTCAGGCCGCACGCGTTCGCATCGCGCCGCTCGCGACGCAGCACCTTGCGCTTGCGCGACGACAGCGCGGCGAGAAAGTCGTCGAAGGTCGAGTAGCCCGCATTTTCCCAGTGGAACTGCTGGCCGATGCGCTGCAGCCAGCCGGCCTCGCCAAGGCCCTGCCATTCCGCCTCGGTGCAGAACGTCACGTGCACCGACGATAGATCGAGCGAGCGGCAGGCTTTTTCCAACGCCGAGGCAAGTGTGGCGATCGGCACGCCAGCATCGGGATGGCGCAGCAGACGCGGACCTGGCGCCGGGCTGAACGGCGCGGCGACCTGCAGCTTTGGATAGTAGTCCCCGCCGGCACGCTCCAGCGCGTTCGCCCAGCCGTGGTCGAACACGTATTCGCCATAGCTGTGCGACTTGGCATACATCGGCGCCACAGCCACCACCTGTCCCGCCTCGCCGCGCAGCACCGCGTGCTGCGGCAGCCAGCCAGTGCGCGCGTTGGCCGACCCGCTGTCCTCCATCGCGCTCAGGAAGGCGTGGCTGACGAACGGATTGTCCGCCCCGGCGCAGGCATCCCATTCCGCCGGCGAGACCTCGGCGATCTTGGTGTGCAGGGTGAGTGTGAGAGTCGCGGAACCGTCGGGCATGATGCGAGCTTAGTTGATCTCGAACAGACCCTCTACCTCCACGGCGGCATCGGCGGGCAGGGCCGGCACACCGATCGTCGTGCGCGCGTGGCGACCCGCCTCGTCGAACACAGCCACGGCAAGGTCTGAGGCGCCGTTCATCACCTGCGCATGGGAGGTGAACTCGGGCAGCGAGGCGATGAAGCCGCCAAGCCGCACGACGCGCTTCACCCGATCCAGGTCGCCGCCACATGCCGACTTCAGATGCACCAGCACGTTGATGAAGCAAAGGCGCGCCGCCTCAATACCCTGGTCGAGCGACAGCCCGTTCCCGACCTTGCCGGTCACCGCGATCCGGCCATCCACCGCCGGGACCTGGCCGGACACGACGACGAGGTTCCCGGTGACCACATACGGGACGTAGTTGGCGATCGGCGGCATCGGGCGGGGGAGGGTGATGCCGAGTTCCGCCAGCTTCATGTCGATGCGACCGGGCATTTCTGGGGGGTCCTTCTGGGTTGGCTGCAAGTCGAAAGATGCACCACAAAGACACGAAGACACAAAGGTCGCCGTGTGAGCGGATTCTAAGTGCTGCTTTGTGTCTTCGTGTCTTTGTGGTGAACCTTCTTACTTGGAAACCACCCTGAACCCCCGTCGTCGCGCGCGCGGCGAGGCTTCAGCCGGCAGGTCCAACGGCAGCAGCGGAGCGTTGTCGCGGCTGCCGTTGCCCACGGTGTCAGCCTCTTCGACCTCGGCCTCCGGGATGTCGCGCCGGCCCAGATAGTTCGCCGCCAGATGCCGGAACGCATAGTCCAGCAGCGACGTCGCCTGCGCCACGGCGGGATCGCCTTCCACCGCTCCGGCGGGGCCGAATCGGGTGAAGGTGAACGCCTCGACGTAGGCCTCCAGCGGCACGCCGTGTTGCAGGCCCAGGCTCACGGCGTGGGCAAAATTGTCCATCAGGCCGCGGAAGGCGGCACCTTCCTTGTGCAGGGCGATGAACATCTCGCCCAATGCGCCATCATCATATTCGCCGGTGCGCAGGAACAGCCGGTGTCCGCCGACTGCTGCCTTCTGCGTGTAGCCGGCACGGCGGGGCGGCAGTTCCCGCCTGCGGGCGGCATGGGCTGGCTGGCGCGTCAGTTCGGGTCGTGCCGGCATGGTGTGCACGAAGGGCGCCACTGCATCGTGCATTGCGATGTGCGCTGCCGCGCCGGGCGTCGGGAAGGGATCGCGGCCCGCGAGCAATTCCGCCAGCGCCGCCTCGGCCGTGAGGCCGCGCGCCGCCAGCCATGCCTTGGCATCGCGGGTCAGTCGGCCAGCCTCATCGAGCGGCGAGAACGCCGGGGAGATGCCACCGGTCTCCACGCCGAGGAGCGCATCCGCCAGTTCGGGTTCGCCTATCGATGTCAAGGCGATGTGCCGCAATCCGTCTCCTGACGCGGCGGCCTGTCGGGCGGCTTGGGCCGCTTCGTCGAGCCCGGCCACGGGCGTCTCGACCGGTGGCGCCGGCCAGTCGGGGGAGGCTGGTGCGAGGGGGCCGAACTGCCGCGCAAGCGCGCCTGACGCCGCCTCTGCACGGCCGCGCAAAATGGCAGCCAGCGCCCGCGCCACGGCAAGCGAGTTATCGGAGCCATACTCGATGCCAAGCAAGGCCAGCAGGCCGGCAAGGTTGGCCATGGTCACGGCGATCCGGCCTGCCGATGGCGAAGCCAGGGTCAGCGCGGTGACCGCCGTCTCGACCGCCTCGGCAAAGGCGGCCGAGTCGAAGCCGGCCTCGGGATCGTGGAATGAGACGAGGTTCAGGACGAAACCTGGACTTGGTCCCACCAGGCCTTGCCAGATCGGCTCCGTCGGCGCGCCGCGTCGGAGCAACAGCAGGCGGTGCAGTCGCTCTGCCAGGGGCGCCTCGATCCCGGCCCGCAAGGCCCGTTCGGCGATGGGACGAACCCAGTGATCCGCCACCTCCGCCAATGTGATCGGCCCGTCACCCGGCGCCAGTGCGGCCAGGGCGGAAGCGGCCGTATCGTCCCATGCCGCCGGCAGGGTCACCAGCCGGAAGGGCGAATCCGGATCGGCGCCCGCCATCACGCGCCGCATCCGCACGCCCTGCCATGTCCGGTTCGTCTTCATGGCTGCTATGCTAAGGCCACTGCTGCCGCTCGGAAAGCGTATTTTGGGTGTTGGACGGGGCTGGACCACAAAATCCTGTGGATGACAGGCCCTCCGCAGGTTCGTATATCACCCGGCATGAACCTCGGCACCTGGCTGTTCACGATGATCAAGGGCCGGCGCGTCGGCGCCGACGCTTACGGCAACGTCTATTACGACGAGCGGCGTCCCCGCGCGGGCCGTCGGCTGCGCCGCTGGGTGGCCTATGCCGGCGCACCGGAGGCATCGCACGTGCCGCCCGAATGGCACGCCTGGCTGCATTACACCACGGATGAACCACTGGTGGAGCGGTCCCGGCGCCCGTGGGAAAAGCCACATTTGCCGAACACGACAGGCACACCGGCAGGCTATCGCCCGCCCGGCCATGACTACCAGGGCGGCAAGCGCGACCGGGCGACAGGCGACTACGAAGCCTGGACCCCGGAAAGCTGAGACGGATCGCATGCGCCGTCGCAGCATCGCGGAGGTGCTGACCGGAGCGATCGTGCTCCTGGTCGCCGCCGGCTTCCTCGCCTATGCCGTGGCGAATTCTGGGCGTTCCAGCGCCTCGGGCTATCCGCTGTTTGCCAAGTTCGAGCACATCGACGGACTCGGCGTCGGAGCCGATGTGCGCCTGGCGGGCGTCAAGGTTGGCAGCGTGACCGACGAGCGAATCGATCCGCTGAGTTTCCAGGCGGTGGTACGGCTGAGCGTGCGCGACGACATCAAACTGCCGAAAGACAGCGCCGCCATCATCACGAGCGAGAGCCTGCTGGGCGGCAAATACCTCTCGCTACAGCCGGGCGGCGACGAGGCGATATTGCAGGCGGGGCAGACCATCACCATTACCCAGTCCTCGGTCAGCATCGAGGAACTCTTGGGCAAGTTCATCTTCAGCATGACGAACGTACCGAAGCCTGCGGCTGCCGGCGCCAATCCGGGTGAGACCCAGCCAGGAGCGACTCCGAAGTGATCCCCGCCCCGCCCGCCGCATGGCCACAACCCGACGGGTCCCCGGTATCATGCCGCGAGAAGCTGCGCATGTTGGCTGAAAACCATGCGGAACTCGCCCAGGCGCTGCAGGATGCGTTCGAGGATGCGGTGCTGATGGGTGTGGACGAACAGGCGATGCGCCGAATACTGACGGGAATGGTCGAGGGCCTGGAATCGCCGAGACGTTCCGGGCGATGAGGCATGCGCTGGCTGCGCTGACGGTTATCATTCTGCCGGTTGCCGCCTCGGCTCAGGCGCCGATCACCGCGGCGCCACTGATGCCACCGATCGTGCAGTATCCCGCGCAACAGCCGCCGGTCCAGACCGCGCCGCCAGGGGGGCAGCCGGTCACTCCGCCACCGAGCACATGGCTGCCGCAGACCATCGCCATGTTGCAGGTGCTGGACAAGGTGAACGCGCAAAATTCGGTGCTGACGGTGAAGGTGGGCCAGTCGGCGCAGTTCGGGTCGCTGACGATCCAGGTGCAGGCCTGCGAGATACGCCCCCCCGATCAGCCGCAGGATGCGACCGCCTTTCTGACGATCACTGACAGCCACACCGATGCGCCTGGCTTCCGCGGCTGGCTTTTGGCAAATCACCCGTCGGTGTCGATGCTGCAGCACCCGATCTATGACGTCCGGGTGGTGGGCTGCAAAGCCTGACCTGTGGCACCGTCCCTCCCACCCATCGAACGCACCGCGCTGCTGCTCGATCTGGACGGCACCTTGCTCGATATCGCGTCGGCGCCTGACAAGGTGGTGGTACCGTCAGGCCTTACTGGCACATTGCATTCGTTGAGGCCGTTGCTCGGTGACGCGCTGGCGGTGATCACCGGACGGCCCGTCGAGACCGTGGATGCGCTGCTGGGGGACGCACCGTTCGCGGTGGCAGGAGAGCATGGCGGCGCGATCCGCTATGCTCCGGGGCTTGTGTTGGAGCGACCCGACCTGCCGGCACCGCCGGAGTCGTGGTTTGCCGCGGCGGAGCGCATCGCGGCGGCACATCCCGGCGCGTTGCTCGAACGCAAGGCGCGCGGCTTCGCCATGCATTTCCGTGCGGTGCCTGCGGCAGGTCCTGAACTGCACGACGCATTGACCGCGTTGCTGGCAGGGTCTGCTGATTTCGAACTGTTGGCGGGACAAATGATGTGGGAGGTGCGGCCCCGCGGCGTCAACAAGGGCACGGCGGTGGCCCGCCTGATGGCCCGCGCTCCGTTTCTTGGCCGGCTGCCGGTATTCATTGGCGATGACGTGACGGATGAGGACGGGATTGCCGAGGCGTTGGCGCTCGGCGGCGTCGGGCTGCGCGTGCCCGAGTCGTTTGGCGACGCGGCCGGCGTGCGCGCCTGGCTGGAGGCGACGGCAGCGGTGGGGCAATGGGCTGCGGGTTTGTCGTGATATTCACCGGTTATTGAGTCGCGCGCCGGCGGAACAGTTACTTCGATTGATGGTCATGGTTTCGCAGGGCGTTCACGTCGGATCCGAATGACGCGCATCGCTACCACGGTGTTCGCAGCCGACGCTCAGGCTTCAGTCCAGTTTCGATCCTGCCATCCCGTTTGAGGAGGTTCCGGTCCGATGTCCTGTTCCAGACGGCTTACCGCCGTGAGGTCGGCGACCGGATGGCCTTTTTCGTCGAGTGATACCAGCTCGGCATAGCGCATCCCGAACAGGATTTCCGGGGGTGCGTATCCCTTCGTGTCAATGACTCCCGCGGATACGGTCATGTCACGTGCTTCCACGCCAAGCAACAAGAGCGCGTCGTGCGCATGCAGTTTTGCCGCATCGTAGTCCCTCAGCGGACTGGTTTCGTCGATGCTGTGCATCAGCGTCCAGGCGAGCGAAAAGATTGGCAACCGCGATCTGGCGAGCTGCAGCTCGAAAACCTGTCGCACAACTTCCCCGCCCTCGCCACGGATACTGAGCAGCAGGCTGAGATGCGCCGCCGCGTCGTAGAGCAGGCTGCGGCGTCCGTTTGCAATCCTGATCATCAAAGTCGGTCGCCCGGCGTGCGATGCAACCACAGCGTGGGCGGCGTACAGGATGCGCGCACGTGGCCGGGAGAACCTGACGAACAGCAGTCCGGTGGCCAGTGCGGTAAATGACACGCCGACAAAGATTTCGACCGTACAGACAATATGGCCATATAGTGTAGCGGGATACATCTCGCCATAACCGACCGTCGCCGATGTCTCGACGCTGAAGAAGAACGCGTCGGCTAGCGAGCCCGGATGTACATTCGCGATCGCCCCGGGCTGCGCGAGATAGAGCAACGCGAAGCCGATGTTGATCGTAATGTGCACGGCGACAGCCAGCAGAATGAAGCGTGGCCAACTGAGTGCAATGACCGAATGGTAGGAATCGCGCAGGTCAAAACCCGTGAGGCCCTTCATCGTGATCGTGTAGCCGCCCAGAACCAGCCGGGACAATCGCCCATTGCGCCGCCTCTGTGCGATCGAGTGAAGCCAGCGCCACGCCAGCGCCCGAGCACGGCGCAAGCGATCGTTGCCCGTGACCACCGATTTCATCACGCTGTCTGCGCGAGCCGCGAACAGATCAGGCCGCATATCTCGACAGTGCGAACGACCACATCCGAAGAGACCGCGAGTATCGTCGCGTTACGGCTGCTTCGCATAGAATTTGCTGGCCACATTGATGTCCTCTGGTGTCATGCCGCGCGCGATATTGCGCACCTGCACACCAACACCGGATCGTTCTTCCTTGGGCGATCGATCCAGATCTGGTCACGGCGGTCGTTTGACATGACGCACTGCACGGCTTCTCGCGCGGCATTCTTGTTCAGCCAGCGGGAATTGTCACGATCGCGCCCGGCGCGGATTCCGTCCTTGCGATCGACAGAAGAATTTGCAGCACGGAAAAGGCTAGTTCGCTGTCGAAGTCGTCTTCGGCGATCCAGAACCATGTGCGGCGATATTGGACCGAGGTAAAGACCTCGGCCGGTGCTTCAACACCCGACCGGATGATGACCACCGGCCGCTGTTCCGGTCCGACGTTGCCCACGGTCGGAAGGGTCCGATGCCGGGTGACATCGTCCGGCGGGACATCGATCTGGAGGCCAAGTTGGGCCATCACGCCCAGCATGGAGCGGGTCAGAAGGGCCACCTGCCCAGGCTCCGGGCTGAGACCATAGACGACCTCGGCTTCGCGCACGCTCGGCGGCATGCCCAGCAATCGCCTTGCCTCATTGGCCGTCGCCAGGAGAGCCGAGTCACGTGTCGCGGCGATGGAAACGTACACACGACCAGGATCGGAAATGCCGTGACTGCCTGGGGGCACGGCGTCGCGCCGGAGCCTGACGCTCAGCAGGCCCGCGATCTGCAAACGGCGAAGATCTTGAAGCAGCAGAAAGAAGTCGGGCGAACCGGCGGCGCCCGTTTGAGTCAGCGGTACCGCGTTGCTAAGGCCGTTGATCGACTGGACACCTAGCCGAAACAGCACGTCGATGGGCAGACCGCCCATCGCGAGCGGCAGCAGGTCAGCCGGCGACAGGGGACGAATAAAGCTCTGCGCGAATTGCGACCCCGAAAGCGGCTGGAATGTGAAGGTCGGGCTCTGCTGAAGCTGTGCCGATGCGTTGCCGTTCAGGAAGGTGTTGGGATTTGCGGCCGGGAAGGCCTCGAAGCCGCCGCTCACATTACGCTGGAGCTGGTAGCCGGAGATGACCTGCGTCGCTTGCAGGAATATCGGTGTGTCAGCATAGCGTATCCGCACGACATTGAGGAGCGTGTCGCTCTTTTCCGCGTCCCCAAGCGCCCGGGAATAGCCGAGCTGATCCTCGTAGAGCCGCGTGGTCCCGAGGCTGAAGCAGCCGCACAGACTCATGCAGGCCAACAGGGTGATAGCTGCTCTTGGCAGATGCTTGGTTCTCCCTGGGTCCGGTGGATGAATTTTGTGTATTGGATCATTTGTCGCCCGGCAGCGACGCTTCATTGAGCACACCCTCGCCACGCTCGTTGAACTGCTTGCCTCACCCACGGAGCGATCCAAGTTGTCATCCCCGCGAAAGCGGAGACCCAGTTGCCGCCTGGGTCCCCGCTTTCGCGGGGATGACGACAGAGGGGCAAGGTCACCGTCAAACGAAGCACTTATTTCTCCTCGGACCCATAGTGGCGGCAGTGTTGCCTGATCGGTGAAATGTCGGTAGCCGAAACCTTGTGAGAAACCGGCAAGCTGGTCAAACTCTTCCAGAGAGAGCCGGCGAAACTTGAATCGCGGTTCAGCGCGCGCCGGGGGGCGCCAATGACCGACACCTCAGCCCAATCGGCCCGACAGGAATTCGTTGAAAGTCGCGCGACGGCGGCAATCTCGACCTGCGTTTACTGCCTCGAGGACATTAAGCCGGGCGCGTCGGTCTGTCCGCACTGCGGCGGGGTTCTCGGACCGTTCCAGCGCCTGCTCGTTGACCAGGCATCGCTCGAGGCACGATTGGCCGCACTTGAACAGGAGGTTGCGGCATTGCGACCAACGCCGGCGGAGGCACTCGCGATCGCGGATGTCGCATCGCCCGCCGCGCCGGCACAGCCCCAGGCTGCGACATTCGGGTGGCCGCATATGGCGGACAACCTGTTCCTGGGGTTAACGGCGCTGGTGGCTGCCCACTGGCTGGCGACCACACTCCCGCACGCGAACAGAACTGTCTATCGCCTGGCGGCTCTGGCCATTGCGATGCCGTTCGGTTTCCGTTTTGAGTCCTATGCGAAGACGGGAATCTCCGGCCGGGTACTCGCGGCGCTGGCGCTCGGCGGTCTCGGCACGTTCGTCGTGGGCATACTCGACATGGTGCTGGCGGGCGGCTTGCCCGCGGGCCTCGGCGTGCAGGACGTCGTCGCATCCGTGGCAGCGATCGCCCTGAGCCATCTGGCGGGGAGCTTCTTCGCAAGCTTCCGGCGCAACCGTGCCGAGCGGCACGCACCAGATGAAGCAACAGAACAAGACCGCCCAACCCCGCTTCATTTCACTGCCGCGGTCACGGCGATCCGGCGGATCAAATCGGACCGAATCGCGAAAGAGGCCACAACTGTGAAGGCGGTGACCGATGCGGCAGCGGCGCTGACTGCCACGGGTGCCGCGTTCTGGGCCGCGTTCGGGCATCTCCTGAACTAAGGGCGCCATGCAACCATCAAAGGCTCCGCCGATCGCGGCCATGGCTATCGTCGGCGTTCTGTTCATAACGATGATCGGCCTGTCCATTTGGTACCTGACGCGGCAGGAGCCACTGGTCGTCCAGGGCGAAGTGCAGTGCAGGACCTTCGACATGGCCGCGCGGGTCGATGGACGGGTCGCGCAGATCGCCGTGTCGCGATCGGAGAATGTCAAACAGGGCGCCCCGATCATCCGGATCGACAATCCCGAGCTGATCGCGAAGCATCGCCAGAGCGAGGCCGACCTTGCCGTTGCGAATGCGGAGTTGGCCCGCGTCAACGCAGGGTTTCGCGCCGAGACGATCGCAGTCCGCAAGGCACAGGTGGATCGGGCCTCCGCCGATGTGACGCTCGCGCAGCAGACCTACGAGCGCAAGCGCGCGCTCGCCGCCAGCCACGATGCGCCGCTGGCCGATCTCGACAAGGCCACAGCCGAACTCGCGGTCGCGCAGCGCGGCCTGGAACAGGCCCGCTTTGCCTACAACGAGGCGGTCGCCGGATTCACGCGGGAGGACCAAGGGGTCGCCCAGGCCAAGGTCGAGACCGCCAAGGCCAACGTCGAGACGCTGAAGGCACTGGTCGATCAGATGGTGGTGCTTGCGCCGGCCGACAGCCAGGTGTTCCGCATTCCGATCGAGGACGGCGAGTTCGTCCTGCCCGGCATTCCGCTGATCACGCTGGTCGATCTGGCCGACATGTGGGTGCAGTTCGATCTTCGCGAGGATCTGCTGCGTGATTTGAAGGTCGGCACCAAACTGAGCGTGCGGGTTCCGGCCCTGCATGATCGGCGGATCCCGCTGGAGGTTCGCGTCATTGGCGCAAAGGGGGAATACACCGGCTGGCGTGCCACGCGCGCAACCGGCGATTTCGACCTCCGCACGTTTGAGATTCGCGCGTATCCCATGCAGGCCGTCGAAGGCCTTCGGCCGGGCATGAGCGTCTATACCGACTGGTCGGACCTGCGCCCATGATCGCGCCGCGTCCGGGATTGCTTGCGGTGATCTTGCGGGAGGTTCGCTGGATTCGACGCGATCACGTCGCTGGTTTCCTGCTGTTCGGCGTGCCGGTGATTGCGTTCACGCTGCTGGGGCTGACGTTCAGCTCCGCCGTCGTGCGCGGTCTTGGCGTGGTCGTGGTGGACATGGACCACTCGGCGATGTCGCGGATGTTCATACAGACCGTGGCGGCAGCGCCCGGAATCACGGTTGCCAAACGCGCCGACGATCTTGGCGCGGCGGCCAGTTCTATCCGGTCGGGAGAGGCGATCGCCGCGATCTACATGCCGCCCGACTTCGAGAAGGATCTGCTGGCCGGCCGCAGGCCGCGACCGGTCGCCTACTACAACACGCAGTACTTCACGCCGGGCAACAACGCCTCGACGAGCATCCGCGACGCCATGACCGCGGCGTCCACCTCGGTCGCTCCTGCGACCAAGGCCATCCCGCAGACGGGGGAGACGACGCCGGGGTTGGTTCCCGAGGAATACGTCCTGACCAACCCGGCGCTCAGTTACGCCGAGTTCCTGCTGCGGGCGGTGCTGCCGACCGTGCTCCACGTGGTGATCGCGATATCCTCGGGCTATGCGGTCGGCTCGGAGTTCCGTCGCCGCGGCATCCGGGCTTGGTGGGATATCTCCGGCCGCAGCATCGCAACCGCGCTGGTGGGCAAGCTGCTGCCGTACTGGCTCGTTCTGTTCACAATGTTCGCGGTGATGGTCGGCATCCTCGACGTGGCACTCGGCGTGACGTTTCGCGGGAGCGTGCTGCTGACGGCCGTCTCCGCCACGCTGTTGATCGTTGCCTACCAGATGGTTGGCTGCCTGATGCAGTTGCTGACCCGCAATCTGGCCCTGGGGCTCAGCCTGACGGCAATCATCGTCTCGCCCGCCTTCGGCTATGCCGGCGTCGGCTTCCCAGTGACAGCGATGGGATGGTTCCCGCGTGCCTGGGGCGCCATGCTGCCGCTGCGCTGGTATGTCCAGATCCTGTTCGATCAGGCTTCCCGCGGTGCACCGCTTCGCGACACCGCGGTGCCATTCGCGTTTCTCTGTATTCTCACCATCGCTTTGGTGTTGCTGGTATGGCTGCGCTTCCGCTCGCTTGCCCGCGGTGGCTTCGTCGTTCCGCCCGACGAGGAACCGGCGGCGGACCGTGCACTGTTCGGCGTCGTCGGCGCGTTCGTCGCAGAGTGGCGGCGCGTGCTGAGCGATCGGAGCGTGCTGGCCCTGTTCATGCTCGGGCCGCTGTTCTACGCATTCTTCTATCCGCAGCCGTACCTCGGCCAGATCGTCCGCAACATCCCGATCGCCGTGGTCGATCAGGACGGCACTGAACTCAGTCGCGGACTTGTCCAGGCCATGGCCGCGCACGGCAATCTGTCGATCGCGCTGCAAGCCACCAGTTATCGCGAAGCGGAGGACGCCATCTTCGCGCGCCGGGCATTCGGCGTCGTCGGAATACCACCTGACACCGAGCGCAACGTATTGAAGGGCGTCCAGGCAAGATTGCCGATCTATGCGGATTCAACTTATTTCATCCTATTCAATCGCACGCTGCAGGGCATCCTGGAATCGGTGCAGGCTTATGCGGCCCACGCCATCGAGCGCGGCAGTCGCCCCGAAGGCGCGGCCGTCCAGACCGCTGCCACCGCCCGCGATCCGGTGCAGTTGGTCATGGTGCCGTTGTTCAATCCGACGGCGTCGTACTCCAGCTACGTCGTGCCGGCCGCCTTCGTCCTGATCCTGCATCAGACACTGCTGATGGGGTCTGCGATGTTGGGCGGCGCCGCATTCGAGCAGGGCGGCACCGCAGCCCGCCGAGCACGCGCTTCGGGCGCCGCGATCCTTGGACAGGGCCTGGCACACTGGACCATCTATGTGCCTGCCCTGCTGCTCTACTTCGTGGTCATGCCCCGCGTGTACGGTTTCTCGACGCTTGGCAGCATCTGGCAGATCGCGGCCTTGTCTTTCCCGTTCATCCTCGCGACAAGCTTCCTCGGCCAGGCTCTGGGCCTGATGTTCCGCCACCGCGAAACGGCGGTTCTGCTGGTGCTCGCAAGCAGCCTGCCGCAGTTCTTTCTTGTTGGTGCGTCGTGGCCGGACGAGGCCATCCCGCCGTTCCTGCGGAGCGCGCGCGAGATGCTGCCGAGCGTTAGCGCGATCGACGGGATCGTGCGGATCGGCCAGATGGGCGCCAATCTCTTCGAGGTGCGCCAGCGGTGGGAAACGCTGTGGGTCCTGACAGTGCTCTATTTCGCGCTGGCGGCATCACTCGCCTATCTGCGCCGGGTTCGGATTGTAGCCCATGCGCCGACTGCCTAGCGCCAGGATGTTCGGCGTCGGCGTGGTCATCGTGGCCATCGTCGCGCTTGGGATTTGGTACGAGCGGTTCCGCCGCTCCGACGACTCCGCGGTTGTCGCTGGCGTGGTGCGCACGACGGAGATCCATATCGCACCGGAAGTTAGCGGCCGCCTGGCCCGCGTGCTGGTCGAGCCTGGGCAATCGGTCCAGCGCGGCGAACCGCTCGCGCTGCTCGGCAATCCCGAGTTATGGGCAGCCGTCGCCGAAGCGCGCGCCCAGGCCGACAAGGCGGCCGCCGACAGGGACCGGGTTTATGCGGGTGTCCGGCAGGAGGAAGTGGAAGCCCTGCGGCGCGAGATATTCAAGGCGCAGGCGGTCCTGGTGTACGCACGACAGGAGGTTGACCGGAAGTCCGTGCTGGCCGCGCGGTCGGATGTCTCGCAGCAGGACCTGGATGAGGCGCGTGCTGAAACGGCGCATGCCGAAGCTGACGTCGCGGTGGCGGAGGCACGCTATGCCGAGGCTCAGCTTGGTCCGACAGCTGAGGAACGCGCCTTGGCGGACGCGCAGGTCAAAGCCGCCGAAGCGGCCCGCGACGTCGTGGAGGCCAGGGCCGCGAAGACGCTGCTGCGCGCGCCTGCCGCCGGGGTGGTCGGGTCGATCGTTCCGGAGATCGGCGAGGCCATCGTTCCGGGCGAACCAGTTCTGACCCTGCTTCCCGATGGTGGACGCTGGTTCGGGTTCAATCTGCGCGAGGACGCGTTGGGGCCGCTTGCGATCGGATCGCGCGTTGTTGTGGAAGCGATGGGAACTTCCGCCCCAGCGTCCGGCACACTGACCGAGATGCGCAACTGGGGGGAATTCGCCGCATGGCGGGCCGCCCGCGCGAGCGGCGACCACGATCTGAACACGTTCTTTCTGCGTCTCGATCCGGTGGCGCCGATGCCGAGCCTCGCCGCCGGGCAGACAGTCTGGCTGCGCGCCGCGCGTTGAACGTTCGCGCGGGTTACACGACCTTGCCCGCCAGGTGCTGCCTGTAGGCCGGCCGCTCCAGGAGCCGGTCGTACCACGCGCGGAGATGCGGCACCTCCGGGCGGTCGAAGTCCATACTGAGCCAGCGATGCAGATGCGGACCCCAGGGGATGTCAGCCAGCGTCAGTTCATCGCCGGCGCGGTACGGGTGCTTCGCCAGTTCCGCCGAAGCCATGCCCCAGATCCGGGCGGCATCCTCGATACCCTGTTTGATCGCCGCCATGTCGCGCTTGTCTGGCGGTGTGCGGACGAGACCCCAGAACACCACGCCGATCGGTCGGTTGAGCAGCGTCTGCTGCGCATCCATCCAGCGATCGACGTTGGCGCGCGCGTGCGGGTCCTGCGGCCAGAGCGTCGAGTGCGGTGCATGGGCGTGGCACAGATAGCGGCAGATCGCATTGCTCTCCCACAGGGTGAAGTCGTCTTCCTGCAGGGTAGGCACGAGGCTCGTCGGGTTCATCGCGCGATAGTCGGGTGTGTCGGTCTTGCCGAACGAGCCGCCGACGTCGATGCGCTCGTAGGGAAGGTGCAGCTCCTCGAGTGTCCAGATCACCTTCATCACGTTGCTGGACGTGGCGCGACCCCAGAGAATGCGACGCATGGCGGTGCTCCCAACTGCTTCGTCGGCGGCGAGCATAGCCGGCATTTCCACGACTGTGCAGCGCCAGTGATGGCATTACTCCACGCGTAATCGATCGGCGCTCCGCAGGACGCCACGATGGGAACCGCAAGCAAATGAGGTTCCCAAATGGATACGCTCTCGCAATCCGTTGCCGTGCCCGCCCGCCGCTGGTGGGCACTGACGACGTTTGGTGGCGCTGTCCTGCACCGTGGCTGCCACGGTCGGTTCCTGCTGCGTATGCGGCCGAATGCTGTGGGGCTGATGGTGCCGCGCGCCTGGAAGAAGCAAGTAAGCAAGATTCACCGCAGAGCCACAGAGACGCGGAGAATTCAGGAAAGCCCGGGGCTCTGCGCCACTGCGGTGAATCTGCCTGCTACATGCGGCTCGGCAGCCACACCGCGATGATGGGGAACGCGATGAGCATTGCCAGTCGGATGATATCGGTAATGACGAACGGGATCACGCCGACGAATATCGTGGAGAAGCTCACGTCCTTCACCACTGTCTTGATGACGAAGACGTTCATGCCCACGGGCGGATGGATCAGCCCCAGTTCCACTGTCATCACGATGATCACGCCGAACCATACGGGGTCGAAGCCAAGCGTCGTGATCACCGGAAAGATGATCGGCACGGTCAGGATGATCATCGCCATCGCGTCCATCAGGCAGCCGAGGACGAGATACATCAGCATGATCAGCACCAGCACACCGTAGCGGCCGAAGCCCAGGCCGGTGACGAATGCGGTCACCTTCTGCGGCGTCTGCGTCACCGTCAGGAAATAGCCGAAGAGGATGGCGCCGATCAGGATGGTGAACACGGCGGCGGCGGTGCGCGTTGCCTGCAGCAGCGAGGCCAGGATGTCCTCGCGCGACAGGCGTCCCCGCGCCACGCCGATCAGGAACGCGCCGCCCGCGCCCATGCCGCCGGCCTCGGTCGGGGTGAACAATCCGCCGTAGAGCCCGCCGATGACAAACACGAACAGCAGCATCGGCGCCCAGACCTCGCGTATGGCTTGCAGTCGCTCGGTCCAGGAACTTCGCTCCGCGGCCGGAAGGTGGCTCGGCCGAACGGCGCCGATGAC
>DATMND010000025.1:0-11092 GCA_035569235.1 Acetobacteraceae bacterium
GTCGGCCATCAAGCTCACCATCGTCACCGACCGCACCGAGACGATCCGCGCGTCGGTCCGCGACGTGCAGATCACGCTGATCATGTCGGTCGTGTTGGTGGTGGGCGTGATCTTCGTGTTCCTGCGTTCGCCGCGCGCCACCTTCATTCCCGCGGTCGCCCTGCCGCTTTCGTTGATCGGCACGTTCGGCGTGATGCAGCAACTGGGCTACGCGCTGGACAATCTCTCGCTGATGGCGCTGACCATCGCCACCGGCTTCGTCGTGGACGATGCGATCGTAATGATCGAGAACGTCGTCCGCTACATCGAGCAGGGCATGCGCCCGCTGGAGGCGGCCTATCGCGGCGCGGCGCAGATCGGCTTCACCATCGTCTCGCTGACCGTCTCGCTGATCGCCGTGTTCATCCCGCTGTTGTTCATGACCGGCGTCGTGGGCCGGCTGTTCAAGGAGTTCGCCGTCACGCTGTCGGTCGCCGTGGTGGTGTCGGCCGTGATTTCGCTGACCCTGACGCCGATGATGTGCGGCCGCATCCTGCGCCCGGCACGCGAGGAACATCCGGGCCGCATCGCGCGCATCAGCGAGGCCGGCTTCAACGCGATGCTCGCAGGATACCGCAGGAGCCTCGTCTGGACGTTCGGCCATCATCGCTTCGTGCTGGCGGTCGCCGCTGCCACGCTGGCCGGCACGATCGGTCTTTATATCGTGGTGCCCAAAGGGTTCTTGCCGCAGCAGGACACTGGCGTGGTGATCGCCGTCACCGAGGCGGCCCAGAGCGTGTCGATCCCTCGGCTCATCGACTTACAGACGCAGGTCGCCGAAATCGTCGAAAACGACCCGGCGGTGACGGGCGTGGTGTCGTTCGTCGGCGCCGGCACGATCAACGCGACACCCAACACCGGCCGCCTCACCATCGCGCTGAAGCCGATCAGCCAGCGCGATCCGGTTGCGGTGGTGATGGCCCGCATGCAGCAGGCGATCGCCGGCATCCCGGGCATCACGGCGTTCTTCCAGCCGGTGCAGGACATCCAGATCGGCACGCGCATCAGCCGCACGCAGTTCCAGTACACTTTGATGGATACCGACCAGATGGAGCTGGCGCAGTGGGCGCCCAAACTATTGCGCGCGCTGGCGGCCGCGCCCGAGCTGATGAACGTCGCCACCGATCAGCAGAACAACGGTTTTCGCACTTACATCAATGTCGATCGCGACGCGGCGATGCGGCTTGGTGTGTCGATGCAGGCGATCCAGGACACACTGTACGACGCGTTCGGCCAGCGGCAGATCTCCACCATCTTCGGTCAATCCAACCAATACCGCGTGGTGCTGGAGGCCGATCAATCCTGGCAGGCCGATCCAAATTCGCTGCGCCTGCTGCGCGTGCCAGGCGTCGGCGGCGCGCAGGTGCCGTTGTCAGGCATTGCCACGGTGACACGCACGGTTGCGCCGCTGGTCGCCACGCACCAGGCGCAGTTCCCCTCGGTGACGCTGAGCTTCGATCTCGCGCCCGGCTATTCGCTGGGCAATGCGGTGAAGGCGGTCGCCGCGGCCGAACAGTCGATCGGCATGCCGGAGACAATTTCGGGAAACTATTCGGGCGATGCCGCGGAGTTCCAGCGATCACTGACCGCGGAACCCTGGCTGATCCTGGCCGCCGTCGTGGTGATCTACATCGTGCTGGGCGTGTTGTACGAGAGCTGGATCCACCCGATCACCATCCTGTCGACGCTGCCGTCCGCGGGCATCGGCGCGTTGCTCGCGCTGATGCTGTGCGGAACGGACCTATCGCTAGTGGCACTGGTCGGCATCGTGCTGTTGATGGGCATCGTGAAGAAGAACGCCATCATGATGGTGGACTTTGCCATCGAGGCGGAGCGAACGCGCGGCATCACGTCACAGGCGGCGATCCACGAGGCCTGCCTGCTCCGTTTCCGGCCAATCATGATGACGACCATGGCGGCGCTGCTTGGCGCGCTGCCGCTGGTGCTGGAGCGTGGCGCGGGATCCGAGTTACGCTGGCCGCTCGGCGTCACGATCGTCGGCGGGCTGCTGCTCAGCCAGTTCCTCACGCTCTACACAACGCCAGCGATTTATCTGGCGTTCGAGCGGCTGCGCCTGCGCTTGTCGCGCCCGGGCACCCAACCGGCGCCGGCGGAATGAATTGCACCACAAATACACGAAGGCACGAAGGACGCGGTTCCTTGCACTTGGTGTCTTCGTGTCTTTGTGGTAATTTCTAAATGGGCTTTTCCGCCCCCTTCATCGCCCGCCCGATCGCGACGATCCTGCTGTCGCTCGGCCTGCTGCTGGCGGGCATCGTCGCCTATCGCTTCCTGCCGATCTCGGCACTGCCCAGCGTTGACATCCCCACCATCGTGGTGATCGCGGCGCGCCCCGGCGCCGATCCCGAAACCATGGCGAATTCGGTCGCCGCACCGCTCGAACGCCGCCTCGGCGAAATCTCCGGCGTAACCGAAATCACCTCCACCAGTTCGATCGGCAACACCTCCGTCGTCGTGCAGTTCGACATCGATCGCGACATCAACGGCGCGGCGCGCGACGTGCAGGCAGCGATCAATGCCGCGATCACCGACCTGCCGCCGGATCTCCCCACGCGTCCCTACTATCGCAAGTTCAACCCGGCCGATGCGCCGATCATGACGCTGGCGCTGTCCTCCGACACGCTAACCACGGCGCAAATCTATGATGCTGCCGACAGCATCCTGGCACAGCGGCTCGCACAATCCGAAGGTGTTTCGCAGGTCACGGTGAACGGCGCGGAAAAGCCGGCCGTGCGCGTGCGGCTCGATCCGGTTCGCCTCGCAGCGGCTGGCCTGTCCGGCGAGGACGTCTTCAATGCCATCCGGGGCACCAATGTCCTGCAGCCGACAGGCACGTTCCAAGGCCCGGACCGCGCCGAGTCTATCGGCATCAACGGGCAGTTGTCGCAGGCCGCGGACTATGCGCCGCTGGTGATCAAGGCCGGCAACGGCGCAATCCTCCGGCTCTCCGACGTCGCGACCGTGGTCGATGGCGTCGCCAACACGCGGCTCGCCGCATGGAATGGCAAGCAGCCCGCGATCCTGCTCAACATCACGAAAGAGGCAGGCGCCAACGTCATCGAAACCGCCAACCGCATCAAGCAATTGCTGCCGCAGCTCATGGAGTGGCTCCCTGCCAATATCAAGCTGACGGTGATTGCGGACCGCACCACGACGATCCGCGCCAGCGTCAACGACGTGCAGTACACCCTGCTGATTACCATCGCGCTGGTGCTGCTGGTGGTACTGGTGTTCATGCGCCGTTTGATGCCCACGATCGCCGCGGCAGCCACCGTGCCGCTGTCGATCTGCGGCACGCTCGCCGGCATGTGGTTCCTCGGCTATTCGCTCGACAATTTCTCGCTGATGGCGCTGACCATATCGGTCGGATTCGTGGTGGATGATGCCATCGTGATGATCGAGAACATCATGCGGCATCGCGAACGCGGCGCCGACCCGTTGCGCGCCGCGCTGATCGGCTCGCGGCAGATCGGCTTCACGGTGATGTCGATCAGCATCTCGCTGGTCGCGGTGTTCATTCCGCTGATCTTCATGGGCGGCATCATGGGCCGGCTGTTCCACGAATTCGCCATGACCATGACCATCGCGATCGCGGTCTCGGCCGTCGTGTCGCTGACGCTGACGCCGATGATCTGCGGTCAGTACATGCGCGCCGACACCAAGGCCGCACCGAACGGCCGGCTGACCGGACGCCTCGACCGCGCCCTGGAGCGCTGCTTCACCGCCACGCTGCGCTTCTACGCGCGCACGCTCGGCTGGGCGCTGGAGCACCACGTATTCATGTTGCTGGTGACGCTCGCCACCATCGTGCTGACTGTTCGGCTGTACACCGTGGTTCCGAAAGGCTTCCTGCCGTTGCAGGACACCGGAATCCTGATTGGTTCCACACTCGCATCGCCGGACGTCTCATTCCAGGCCATGGAGGATCGCCAGCGCGAAGTGGTGGATGTCGTGCTGGCCGATCCCGCCGTGGCGAGCGTTGGTTCCACCGTCGGCGTGTCAAATGGCTGGAGCTCGATCAATCGCGGCAACCTCACTGTCAGTCTCAAGCCGCTGTCGGAACGCGGCATATCCTCCGAGGCGGTGATTACGCGGCTGCGCGAACCCTTGGAGAAGCTCGGTGGCGTGCAGACGACGCTGTTCTCGGCACAGGATCTGCGCGGCGGTGGCCGGCAGAGCGGCGCGCAATACCAGTACGCGATGGTTACCCAGGACATCAACGCACTGCGCCGCTGGGCGATCGCGCTGGAGGATCAACTGAGGGCGACGCCAGGTATCGTGGACGTCACCTCCGATCAGGATCGCTCCGGGCCACAGGTGAATGTGGTGATTGATCGCGACGCCGCCGCGAGGCTCGGCGTCAATATCGCGGCGATCGACGATGCGCTGAACAATGCGTATTCGCAGCGGCAGATTTCAACGATCTATGCCCAGCGCAACCAGTACAAGGTGGTCCTCGAGATCGACCCGCGCCTGCAGACCGACCCGTCGCTGCTCGAGCGCATCTACGTCGGCGCGGCGGGCGGCAAGCAGGTGCCGCTGTCCACCGTTGCGCATTTTGAACGCGGAACATCGCCGCTCGCGGTGCGTCATCAGGGCCAGTTCCCGGCTGCCACGCTCAGCTTCAACCTGGCTCCCGGCATGGCGCTCGGCGATGCCGAGGCGGCGGTGGACAACGCATCGCGAGAGCTGCGCCTGCCGGAGGATGTGCACACCCAGTTCGCCGGAAATGCGCGATATATGCAGCAATCGCTGGCGACTCAGCCGCTGCTGATCGGCGCAGCTCTGATCTCGATCTACATCGTGCTCGGCGTGCTGTACGAGAGCCTGCTGCATCCGCTGACCATCATCTCCACGCTGCCGTCGGCCGGCCTTGGCGCGCTGCTGGCATTGCTGATCACCGGAAACGAACTGTCGATCATGGGCATCATCGGCATCATCCTGCTGATGGGCATCGTGAAGAAGAACGCCATCATGCTGGTAGATTTCGCACTGGAAGCGGAGCGCCAGCGTGGCCTTTCACCGTCCCGGGCGATCCACGAGGCCTGCCTGGAGCGCTTCCGCCCGATCATGATGACGACGCTGGCAGCCTTGCTCGGGGCATTGCCGTTGGCCTTGGCCTTCGGCACCGGCGCCGAACTGCGGCAGCCGCTTGGGATTTCGATCGTGGGTGGTCTGATCGTGTCGCAAATGTTGACGCTGTACACGACCCCGGTGGTCTACCTCGCGTTGGAGCGGCTGGCGGGTCGGCGGCCCCCGATTGCAGTGCCGGCAGAGTGATCGGCTGTGCTCTACTCGTCATCCCCGCACTCTTAACGTCATTCCCGCGCAAGCGGGAACCCAGTTGCAGCCTGGGTCCCCGCTTTCGCGGGGATGACGACAAAAAAAGCACGGGGATAGGGAGCAGAAGCTTCGTGGGGATGACGACAGAAAGCGTTGCCCGCACTACGCTTGATCCGTACGGTTTACGGCGAACTCTCCGACGGACTTGCGTTGGCGTGTCCGCGCTGGCGCCGCTTCTGCGCCGGCCCATGGTTCTCAAAATTCAGTGCCGTGTTGATCAGCGCCAGATGGGAAAATGCCTGCGGAAAGTTGCCTAGCTGGCGACGCGCGCGAGGATCGTATTCCTCGGCCAGCAGACCGACATCGTTGCACAGACCGAGCAGGCGCTCGAACAGGGCGCAGGCCTCGTCGCGTCGTCCCAGCAGCACGAGGTTGTCGACCAACCAGAAGCTGCACGCGAGGAACACGCCCTCGCCAGGCGGCAGGCCATCGACGCCCTCATGCGTTCGATACCGCATCACCAGGCCATCGACCGTCAACTCCCGTTGGATCGCATCGACGGTGCCGATGATGCGCGGATCGTCGGGCGGCAGAAAGCCGACGAGGGGCAGCAGCAGCAGGCTCGCATCGAGCGCCGAGCCGCCATAGTACTGCACGAAGCTACGCTTCTCCGCGCTGAACCCGTCGCGGCAGACCGAGTCATGGATGCGCTGGCGCAGCGCACGCCATTCCTCGAGCTTCGCCGGCAGATGGAACTCCTCCGCGCCGCGGATTGCCCGGTCCATCGCAACCCACGCCATGGCCTTTGAGAAGGTGAAGTGCTGCGGACCGCCTCGCACCTCCCAGATGCTCTCGTCCGGCTGCTCCCAGGTCTCGGTCAGATGCGCGATCAGCGCGCGCTGGATGTTCCAGCTCGTCCCCGGACGGGACAGGCCATAGTGCATTTCCTGATACATGGCATCCATCAGCTCGCCATAAACGTCGAGCTGCAGTTGCGCGCTCGCGGCATTGCCGATCCGCACCGGACGCGCTCCCCCATAGCCGACGAGCCACGGCACTTCCCATTCCATCAGCCAGCGCTCGCCCGCCAGGCCGTACAGCGTCTGCACCTGCGAAGGTGTGCCGGCCACGCTGCGGCGCAGCCATGCGCCCCAGGCCCGCGCCTCGTCGGAATAACCGGCGTGCGCCAGCGCCAGCAACGTCAGCGTGGCGTCGCGCAACCAGCAATAGCGGTAGTCCCAGTTGCGCTCGCCGCCAGGCAGTTCGGGCAGCGATGTGGTCGGGGCGGCGACAATGCCACCGGTCGGTTGATAGGTCAGCGCCTTCAGCGTGAGCAGCGATCGCTGCACCTGCTCGCGCCACTCACCACGGTAGGTACACTTGTCAGACCACGCGGCCCACTCCGCCTCAGACTCAGCCAGCGCCTCGTCGGCGTGCGGAATCGCCGGATCCGGTGCGTGGGACGGTCCATGTGACAGCACGAACGGCACACGCTGGCCCGCCGCGACGGTGAATTCGCCGACCGTGGTGAGATGCTGGCCATGCAGCTGGACCCCGCTGGCCAGCAGCACAAGATCGGGGCCGGCAATGGCGCGCAGCCCGGTGCGATGGTGCAGCTGCGTCACCCAGGGTACCGCCGAGCCATAGTCGAACCGCAGCGCAAGGTCGAGCCGCATCGCGACCTGCCCGCTGCGCCCTTCGACGATGCGCACCACCGAGGAGTTGCCGGAGGTCGCGGTCATGAAGTCGATCAGCGCGACGCTGCCATCCTTCGTATCGAATACCGTCTCGAGGATCATCGTGCCGCGCCGGTACTGGCGGCTGACCTGGACCGCAGGATCGCGCGGCGCGATCCGCCAGCGCCCGTTGTCCGCAGTGCCGACGATTGCCGCGAAGCAGGCAGGACTGTCGAAGCGTGGCCAGCACAGCCAGTCGATCGAGCCGTCGCGGCTGACCAGTGCGGCACTGCGGCAGTCGCCGATCAGCGCGTAACCCTCGATCGGTGTCGCGTGCTGGGCGGATGGCTGTTCCGGCGGCCGTTCTCGCGGGTTTCGCCCCGGCTGTTCCGGCGGCGCGTTTCCTGCCGGGCTCGCCATCAGCTCGCGCGCCCCCAGACACGGCCCTGCCCGGTCGTGCAATAGCAGGAGGAGCCGGACCCTACCGGGTGCTCCATCGGGCAGACCGTGCCTCCGGCATAGCAGGCTTGGCCGGACGGAGCCGCGGACCGGGGCGCAAACGACGCCGGCGGCGGAGAATAGGCGCCGGGGGGCGGGTAATAGGGGGGCGGGAAGTAGGGCGGCGGCGGGTAATACATCGGTGGCGGATAATAGACCGGCGGACCGACAAACAGCGGGAATCCGAAGCCGATGAACACGCGGGCCTGCGCCGGGCCAGGAACCGCCAGGACGCTTGCAAGCACTGCGCCAAGCGCCGCCAAGGCAAGCGCGCGGCGGAACGAGGTTGGAAACGCACAGGTCATCCTATTGAGCCTCGCATGTTACTGTATTCTGGTATATCATTCGCTCCAGCCCCAGTTAAATGGGGTGATGGGCCACTCCCGCAGCGGCGCGCACCCAACGGCAGCGGAACTTGACTTTCAACAGTTTCCTCCTGATACCCCGTTCGTTTCGCGCGGGCGGCCATCAGGCGGCCTAAGCGCGGGTATTGCGGCGCAGCGTCGCAACCTGCCAGTCGACTGGACATGATTTGAACGATAGCACGACCGTCCCGGCGGAACCGACCGACCACACGCCGATCGAGACCGTGCCGGCAAGCGAGCCGACCAGTGTGGAGCTGTCGCGCCCCACGTTCGCCGATCTCGGCCTGTCCGAGGCGGTCCTGCGCGCCATCGCCGAGATGGGTTACCGCCACCCGACGCCGATCCAGGAGCAGGCGATCCCCACCGTGCTGATGGGTCGCGACGTGCTGGGCACGGCGCAGACCGGCACTGGCAAGACGGCAGGCTTCACCCTGCCGATGCTCGACATCCTCACCGGCTCGCGCGCCCGGGCACGCATGCCGCGCAGCCTGATCCTCGAGCCGACGCGCGAACTGGCGCTGCAGGTGTCCGAGAACTTTGTCCAGTACGGCAAGTACCTGAAGCTCACGCACGCGCTGATCATCGGCGGCGAGAGCATGTCCGACCAGAAGGACGTGCTGATGCGCGGGGTCGATGTGCTGATCGCGACGCCCGGCCGGCTGATCGACATGTTCGAGCGCGGCTCCATCCTGTTGTCGGATGTAAAGACCCTCGTAATCGACGAAGCCGACCGCATGCTGGACATGGGCTTCATCCCCGACGTCGAGCGCATCGTGTCATTGCTGCCGCGCAACCGGCAGACACTGTTCTTCAGCGCGACCCTGTTCCCGGAAATCCGCCGGCTGGCCGATGCGTTCCTGCAGAACCCCAAGGAGATCGTCGTTTCGCGCCCCGCTTCGGTGGCAACGACCATCATCGAGGGCCTGGCGCTGGTGGCGGAACATGATAAGCGCGAGGCGCTCCGGCGGCTGGTCCGCACCCAGAAGGTGCAGAACGCGCTGATCTTCTGCAATCGCAAGCGCGACGTGGATATCCTGTGCAAGTCGTTGACGCGGCACAAGTTCGACGTGGGTGCGCTGCACGGCGACATGGCGCAGACCGTGCGCTTCGCGACTCTGGAGAAGTTCAAGGCGAACGAACTGCGGCTGCTGGTTTGTAGCGACGTTGCCGCGCGCGGGCTCGACATCGGCGGGCTGTCGCACGTGTTCAATTTCGACGTGCCGATCCATGCCGAGGACTATGTGCATCGCATCGGCCGGACTGGGCGGGCGGGACTGGAGGGGCACGCCTTCACCATCGCGATGCCGGAGGACCGCGCCCACGTCGAGGCGATCGAGAAGCTGATCGGCCATCCGATACCGCCGTTCAATGTCGAGGGTCTCGATCCGATCGACTGGGCGGAGGACGATGGACGCCGCCGGCGTGGTCGCGGAAGGACGACGCGACCGAAGGCAACCACCCGCGAAAAGGCGCCCGCGCGAGAGAAGGCCGCCCGCGAGAAGCCCGCGCGAGAGAAGGCCGCCCGCGAGAAGCCGGCTTCCGAGAAATCGGTTCATGAGAAGCCGGCGCCGCAACCCCGCGCCGCGAAACCGAAGCCTGAAGCTCTGCGCGAACCGCTGCCGCCGCCACGTGAATCCCCGCGCCGCGAGCCGAGACGGCGGGATAACGATCTGGGTCCGGCGATAACAGGGTTTGGCGATGAGATGCCGGCCTTCATGCTGTTGCGCCGGCGAAGTGCCCAGGCCGTAGCCGGCCCGTCCATCGAGGAAGGGGACAGCGAGGCATGAACGACGCACCCGTTCGACACAAAAGTCATTTCACCGAATTCAAATGGGACGACGCGCTGCGCCTCGATGAGCAACTGGCCGAGGAAGAGCGCGCGATCCGCGATGCAGCGCGCGATTACTGCCAGGAGAAGCTGTTCCCGCGCGTGATCCAGGCGAACCGGCACGAACGGTTCGACCGCGAGATCATGAACGAGATGGGCGAGATGGGGTTCCTCGGTGCCACGCTGGAAGGCTATGGCTGCGCCGGCGTGAACTACGTCAGCTACGGGCTGATCGCGCGCGAGGTGGAGCGGGTGGATTCCGGATACCGTTCGGCATTTTCCGTGCAGTCCTCGCTGGTGATGTATCCGATCTGGGATTTCGGTTCGGAGGCGCAGCGGGAAAAATATCTGCCGAAGCTGCGCAGCGGCGAATGGGTCGGCTGCTTCGGCCTGACTGAGCCGGACGCCGGGTCGGACCCCGCGTCGATGCGCACGCGGGCGAAGCGCGTCGATGGCGGCTATGTGCTGAACGGATCGAAGACCTGGATTACCAACGCGCCGATCGCCGATGTGCTGGTGGTATGGGCGAAGGACGATGCCGGCGATATCCGCGGCTTCATCCTGGAGAAGGGGATGAAAGGCCTGAGCGCGCCGAAGATCGAGGGCAAATTCTCACTGCGGGCGTCGATCACCGGCATGATCATGATGGACAACGTGACGGTCCCCGAGGATGCGATGCTGCCGGGGGTCAAGGGCCTGCGTGGGCCATTCTCGTGTTTGAACAACGCGCGCTACGGCATTGCGTGGGGCGCGCTGGGTGCGGCGGAATTCTGCTGGCAGGCGGCGCGTGACTACACGCTGCAACGCACCATGTTCGGCCGGCCGTTGGCGGCCACGCAGCTTATTCAGAAGAAGCTGGTCGATATGCAGACCGAGATCACGCTCGGCCTGCAATCGGTGCTGCGGCTGGGCCGGCTGATCGATGCGGACAACGCCGCGCCGGAGATGATCAGCCTGCTGAAGCGCAACAACTGCGGAAAGGCGCTGGCGATCGCGCGCGAGGCGCGCGACATGCACGGCGGCAACGGCGTGTCCGACGAGTATCACGTGATCCGCCATGTGATGAACCTGGAAGCAGTGAACACGTACGAGGGCACGCACGACGTGCATGCCCTGATCCTGGGCCGAGCGCAGACCGGCCTGTCGGCCTTCGGCGGCTGAGCGCGAAAGCCGGACCCCTCCCCCCAACCCCCTCCCGCAAGGGGAGGGGGAGTTTGGTTTCCATGACTCCCCCTCCCCTTGCGGGAGGGGGTTGGGGGGAGGGGTCTGCCACTGCACTCCCCGATCCCGGCACCGCGCGTGTCGAACCGCCCTGCCAGCATTTCGGCACATGCGGCGGCTGCGTGCTGCAGCATTGGCGGGATGATGCATACATCGCCTGG
>DATMND010000026.1:0-4007 GCA_035569235.1 Acetobacteraceae bacterium
CGCCGGAATAGCAAGCAGGCCGAGGTAGAGCAGCGCCGACATCGCCGCGCCCAGCGCGACGCCAAGCGCGCCACCCGTCACCATGGCGCCGACGGTCGTCCCGCCGGTTGCGAAGATGCCGTAGAGGAACAGCACCACCTCCGAGCCTTCGCGCAGCACGGCCACGCCCACCACAACGGCGAGTGCCGTCAGCGGCCGGCGGCCTTCTGCCACCGCCGAGCCCACCGCGCGCACCTCGCGGGCGAGTTCACGTCCGTGGCCCGCCATCCAGGCGTTGTGCCAGGTCAGCATTCCGACAGCGACCAGCAGGATTGCCGCGTTGAACAACTCCTGTCCCGAGCCATTGAACAGCGCACCAAGTTCGCCGGCAAAGCCCGCCACAATGCAGGCGCCCAGCGTGCCGGCGACAATGCCGCTCGTCACCCACCAGCCGCGCCGCGGCACGCCACGCGTCGCGGCGAGGACGATGCCGACGATAAGCCCGGCCTCGATGACCTCACGGAAGACTATGACCAGGCTGGCGAGCATCGGCGTCCCTAGATGCGACGAATTCGCAATCGCAGTTATGCGACCGCAGCCTGATGGTCAACTGCAAAGCGATGCTGCCGCACGATGCAGTGAGATACGCTTTCGGCCACATTATTGCCAGCGACGCCCCCCACCTTACGCCTCAGGTGACACGGGCTTTACCAGATCGAAGCCCAGGACGAGCGTTGAGCGAAGCAAACTCACGCGCCGATTTGCGTCACCACGGGGGCATCAGCGGGCAAGTAAAGGGTTGCGGCCATATCCTTATGGCGTCTGCATTGCTGTGTCCCGTCGGCTTCAAACGAACAACAATTGGAGAAGGAAGTTACAAATGCGAACCGCATATGCACTTGGATTGGCGGCATTTATGGCGGCAACTCCTGCAATGGCGCAGGTCATCATCGGCGGCGGCGATGCTTCGCGGCACGAGGCGCAGGCCCAGCAGGATCGCGGTCAGGCACGACAGGACAGTGCCGATGCGCGGCAGCGTGCGGCGGTGGGCGACTACCGCGGAGCGGCGCGCGATCAGCAGGAGGCGCAGCAGGAGCGGCACGCCGCCAATCACCAGGAGCGCAAGGCCGATCGCGACGACAACGGTACAACCATTCGACTGGGTCACTGACGTCAGGGAGGGGCGGGGCGACCCCGCCCCCTTTCGCGTGCTGCTGACAGGCTCGTTACAAATGAAACCGCCTTCAGGCTGCGCGCGTTCCGACCATCACACCGCTTAGAGAAAACGGAGGCAATTATGCGAAGCACCTACGCGATCGCGTTCGGCGCATTCCTTTTCGCCGCGCCGGCTATGGGTCAGGTGATCATCCAGACACCGAATGGCGACGCAACCCGGCATGAACAAGCGGCACAACAGGACCGCGCCGACGCACATTGGGCGCATCAGGAAGCTCAACGTCGCGCCGCGGTTGGCGACTATCACGGCGCGGCCGAGGCGGACCGTGAAGCACATCGGGACTGGCACAACGCCAGGCGTCAGGACAATCGCGCGCAGGATTCCCAGGGCGGCTTCGTCATCGGCCGCTGACGATTATTTTCCGGCTGTCGCGCGCTCCTTGTCCAGGAGCGCGCGCTTGCGGGGAACGCCCCAGCGGTAGCCGGTCAGGTTGCCATTGCTGCCAATGATGCGATGGCAGGGGACGGCCAGTGATACGGGATTTTGGGCGCACGAGCGGGCAACGGCACGCACCGCGCGTGGGTTGCCGATCATGCCGGCCAGCTCGCCATAGGTCCGTGTCTCGCCAGGCGGAATGCGGCACAACGTGCGCCAGACCCGCTGCTGGAAAGCGGTTCCACGCAGGTCGAGCGGCAGGTCGAGCGACTGCTTCGGTTCCTCCAGGAAATCCAAAACCGCGCGGACCGCATCGGCCAGGGCCGTATCGTCGGCAACGAGCCTGGCGCGCGGAAAACGCTGGCGCAGATCGCCAAGCAGCGCGTCGTCCGGCTCGGCGAAGCCGATGAAGCACACGCCCTTGTTTGTGGCGCCAACCAGCAGTCGTCCGAACGGGCAGTCCGCGAAGGCGGTGCGGATCACCTCGCCTTCCCCGCCGCGGCGCAAGGCTCCCGGAGTCATTCCCAGCAATTCACCGGTCTTTTCGTAAACCCGGCTCTCCGACCCGTAGCCTGCATCGGCTACGGCATCGGCGACCCGTGCCCCGCCGGCAAGCGCTGCGTGTAACCGCTTCGCGCGCACGCCCTCGGCATAGCTGCGCGGCGTCAGTCCCGTATGATCGCGGAACATGCGCAGGAAGTGAAAGCGCGAATATCCGGACCGCCGCGCCAACACGTCGAGCGCCGGGATTTCGTCCGCAGCCGCGATGAACGCGCAGGCATCCCGGACAACCGCCTGGGCAAGGCGCGCTCGATCGCCCTTTGGATCGCAGCGTCGGCAGGCTCGGAAGCCCGCTGCTTCCGCCTCGCCGCAATTGCGGAAGTAGCGAACGTTCTTGCGCAGCGGGCGCGGCGACGGGCAGCCCGGCTTGCAGTAAACGCCCATTGTGCTGACCGCATACAGGAAGTCTCCAGGTTCCCGGCGAATGACCTGGTCCCAGAGCTGATCGTGCGAGAGCCGATCAATGACGTGCGTGTCTTTCATGCCGCTATGATGGGTGCGGGCGGATCAGTTCGCCATCCGCCGGTTGCGGTAACTCATTCTGCCGGCACTTGCTGTCACCGTCTTGACATTTCGCGGAACGTGGCGCATGTTGTTTCGGTTCCTAGCGAGAGGAGGGTGCATACAGAGCATGACTCCACCGGGCAAGTACCTAGTTGCCGACTGACGTGGCATCGGCAGCTGATATCAAAGTCCACGCATTGCCTCGGCGATCAGAGCCGGGCGCGAAGACAATGCTCTTCGCAATATGACCCCCGTTTTACGCTGACGCGTACGGGGGTCTTTGCGTTATTTCGGCACCATTCTCCAATATAGGTCAGCTCTCCGGACCGCGGATGAAGCACATGATCCCCGTGCTCGGCGTCCAGCATACGACCGCGCGCCCGGTCGGGTTGTCCGTTCGCTGTAGAATCCGGTCCGGCGGCACGGGACGCCACTGATCCCCGACGAATGCCTCGTAGTGATCTCCGGTGATGCGGGAATCTGCCGGACGACAATCGGCCATCGAGCAGCACAGCGCATTGGTGAACGGGGCGCGCAAACTGTTGAACCACGGAGCGAGGGCAGGATCGGCATTTTCCGGAGGCGCGGTCCGGGCCGGCTGACCCGAAAGCAGCGTCACACCTATAATCACGAGCCTCGCGACCGCTGTTCTCATCGTTTGCTCCCCAACCTCGGCGACTGTACAGACTACCTCAGATGCCATCCATTGATGGATCGCAATTGCGCCGCCGCCGAGCAATCCTCCGGGACGAGCCTCGCGCCAGTTGTGACGGGTATCGCTGCGCACAACCCATCCTACAGACCGCGGATCGCGGAGCGAAACCCATCGTTCCGCTGAGGTTCCAGTCTTGCTGAATTTGCCCTAGCCTGCCCGCATGCATGAGGTTTCCGCGCACGTCGTGATCGTCGGCGCCGGGCACGCCGGCGGCTCTGTCGCCGCGTTGTTGCGGCAGTACGGCTGGAAGTCGCCGATCACCCTAATTGGCGCGGAATCCGTCCCACCCTATGAGCGCCCGCCACTTTCCAAAGCCTGGCTTACGGGACATAGCGATCTAGCCAGCCTGCTGCTGCGGCCGGCAGCATTCTATGCCGCGAACACCATAACTCTGCGCCTGTCGTCCGCGGCGACCGTCATCGACCGCGCCAGCCGGACACTGATGATCGAGACCGGCGAGCGCATCGCCTACGATCATCTGATCCTGGCGCTCGGCGCGCGGCCGAGGGTGCTGCCAGTGCCAGGAAGCAGCCTCGCCGGCGTTTACGAACTCCGCAGCGTCGCCGATGCCGATCGCCTCAAGGCTGCGCTGCGGCCGGGTCTGCGCCTCGCGATCATCGGTGCTGGCTACATTGG
>DATMND010000027.1:0-2359 GCA_035569235.1 Acetobacteraceae bacterium
AACAGCAGCCCCTTCTTCAGCATGCCGTGGATGCCCTTCTCGCCGTTCACCGTCTGCGTCACGTGGAAATCCACCGCCAGCGAGCAGAACTGATAGGCCTGTTCGCGCGACAGATTGCTGCGCGAACAGATGAAGGAAATCATCTCCCGCAGCGCCTGCTTCATCGCCTGATCGAGGTCCTCGTTCAGCCCCATGCTGATGAAGTAGGTCGGCGTCTCCGCCTTGGGCTGGCGCAGCAGCGGCCGGTTCGGACCGCCGCCCTTGTGCAACACGAAGGTGAACGTGCCGGTCAGGCACATTTCGAGCGCGGTGACGCAGACCTCGCCGTCACCCTGCATGCCGTGCCCGTCGCCCACCGAAAAATTGGCGCCGGGCACCCACACCGGTAGATACAGCGTACTGCCCGCCGTCAGTTCCTTGTTGTCCATGTTGCCGCCATGGACGCGCGGCTCCTTCGACGCGATCGTGCCGAACGCAGGCGGCGGCGCCACGCCCATCACGCCGAAGAACGGCGCCAGCGGCAACTCCGTCCCCCAGGGCAGCGAGCACACCCCGCGCGCGCGATCCACCGGAATGTGGCTGATCACCGTCTCATGGAAATCCTCGGGCAGTGTGCCGGCGAGCGGGCGGATCATGTTGTAACCCCAGTCGGCGCCTGGCTCGATCTTTTCGATGCGGATCTCCAGCATGTCGCCCGGTTCGGCGCCGGCGATGGCGATCGGACCCGTCACGATATGCCCGGCGCGCACCCCCGGATTGGCGGCGATAATGGCGGACAATTCCGCCGGCACGGCGAAGCCGGCGCTGGCGGGCGGCATGACCTCCTCGCGGCCGGAGACGCATTGCACGACAACGCGATCACCGGATTCGATGGTCAGGACTGGGGGAAAACTCGCGTCGAACACGCCGATGCGCACCGTCTCCGGCGCGGCGCGAAGCTGATGTTGGGCCATGGCGGGTTTCCCTTCGTTCAGGCGGCGACCAGGGCGGCCGAGAGTGCCGGGCGGCGGGCGCGGAACGGCGTCGCCTTCTCGAATGCATCGGCCACGCGGAACAGCGTCGGCTCCTGGAATGGCTTGCCGACGAGCTGGATCGCCACCGGCAGATCGCCGTCGCCGAAGCCCGAGCAGATCGACATCGCGGGATAGCCCGACACGTTGAACGGCATCGTGAAACCGGGCTTCTGGCCGACATCCCATTCCGGCACCTCGTTTATCTTCGGTGCCTCCTGTGGCTGAACCGCGGTCAGCACCACATCCAGACCGGCCATCGCCGTCTGCAATTCGGCACGCAGTTCGCGCCGCCGCCGCACCGCCTGCACGTAGTCAACGCCGGACACCAGCGCGCCCATCAGCAGCCGCTGCTGCACGCGCGCACCGAAATCGCCGAGCCGGGTGCGTGCCCATTCCTCGTACGCCGATGCGCGCTCGGTGAGCGAGATCAGCGTGCCGCAGGCGTGCCAATCCTGCAGCGGCGACAGCGTGACTTCGCTGATCTCGGCGCCAAGATCGCGGAACGTGGCGATCGCCGCGTCGATGCCGCGCTGCGTGCCTGCACTGACCTTGTGGTCCACCTCATGGAAGTGGTGGATCACGCCGATGCGCATTCCCCTGATACCGGCGCCAAGCTGCGCGGTGTAGTCGGGGATCGGCCGCGAAGCGCTGGCCGGGTCGCGCGGATCGTGTCCTGCGAGCGCCTGCAGCATCAGCGCACAGTCCTCCGCAGTCCACGCCATTGGACCGATATGGTCCAGCGTGAACGCCGCGGGTGCGACGCCGGCGCGGCTGACCAGCCCATAGGTCGCCTTGATGCCGGCGATGCCGCACAGCGCCGCCGGCCCGCGGATCGAGCCGCCGGTGTCGGTGCCGATGCCGCCCATGATCAGCCCGGCAGCCACGCCGGCGCCGGTGCCGCTGCTGGAGCCCGCGGTGAAATGCTCGGTGCTCCAGGGATTGCGTGCCGGCGGCCAGGGCAGGTCGAAGGACGGCCCGCCATCGGCGAACTCGTGCGTCGCCGTCTTGCCCATCAGCACCGTGCCCGCCGCAGCCAGTTTGACAGCGCAGGTCGCATCGGTGTCGGGCACGTTGTCGCGCAGGATCTTCGAATGGCACGTCGTGGGAATGCCTTTGGTATCGACAATGTCCTTCAGGCCGATCGGAATGCCATGCAGCGCGCCACGGCGATGGCCGCGGGCGATCTCGCGGTCGGCCTGCTCGGCCGAGGCGCGCGCCTGGTCCGCCGTGAGGGTAACGAAAGCGTTGAGGCCCGAGTCGAACCGCTCGATGCGATCGAGACAGGCGTTGATGAGATCGATGGCGCGGAGCTCGCCGCGCGCCAGGCGGGCGCTTGCGTTGGCGAT
>DATMND010000028.1:0-44095 GCA_035569235.1 Acetobacteraceae bacterium
CCGACCAAGAATTCCGTCGGGGCCTGTAGCAGAATTTCACACGTAGAAAAATCCCATAGCACGCCGGGGCAAATTGGGAAATCGAGCACGAACGTGCTGGAGCTGGCGGTCAAGCATCGATGGTGCCCATGCTGCGGAACCATAATCGCACCCAGCGCAGATTCAAACTGGTTGAGGCTGAGTTCCTCGCGCCGGCGATCGGATCGTCAAGCTGCGTCATGCCTCGAATCCTCCGCGCGCGGCAATGGCCGAAGCATCGCGAGCACCATGCAACACGCGAATGATGACAAGGGCGTCCGCGAGGGGGCGATAGTAAATCGCGTAAGGCTCGCGGAACGTGACCCGCAGACCGGGGCCAAACTGTTCCCGAGCGGGAGCAGCCAGCGGAAAACGTCGCACAGGTTCAAAGGACACCTCGATCGAGGCAACGAACCGCGACGCGATCTCTTCGGACGCCTCGGCGGCAATGCGAGCCCAGATTTCGGCGAGGTCCGCCTCGGCCGCGTCCGTCAGACGGAGGGCGAGCGGCTCGCTAATAGCTTTCTTCCTCGCTCAATGATTCGCGCGGCGTCGAAATTCTTTACCCGCCCTTCCGCCAGGTCCGCCAGCCCCTTGTCGATGTCAGCCTTCAGCGCCGCCAGCTCCTGCAGTTGCAGCGCGCGCTTCATCTTCCAATCGCGGAGTGCCTCGCGCACGACCTCGCTGGTCGAAGCGTAGTCCCCACCTTCAACCGCGCCCTTCACGACTGCCGCCATGTCGGATGGCAAAGTGATCGTCAACCGCTCGATGGCCGCCATGCGCCCTCCTTCGAATGTGCTCATATATGATCATACTTTTGATGCGAACAAGAAGGACCGCACCATGCGCTTCGGCATCCACCTCCCCCACGCCGGCGAGCGCGCCTCCCCCGCCCTGATCCGCCGCTTCGCCCTCCAGGCCGAGGCGCTGGGGTTCGCCGACGTCTGGGTCAGCGAGCACATCATCCTCCCCCGCACCCAGTTCCCCCGCCCGCTGCCGTTCTACGAGCCGGTCCTCACCCTCACGTGGGTCGCCGCGGTGACCGAGCGCGTGCGTCTCGGCACCTCGGTCCTGGTGCTGCCGATGCGCCACCCGATCCCGCTGGCGAAGGAACTCGCCACGCTGCAGAATCTCTCCGACGGCCGGCTGATCCTGGGCGCCGGCGTCGGCTGGCTCGCTCCCGAGTTCGCCGCCCTCGGTGCGCCGTTCCACGAGCGTGGCCGCCGCATGGACGAAGGCATTGCGCTGATGCGCGCCGTCTGGACGCAGGACCCGGTGACGTTCCCGACCAAATACATCCCGGCCGAGATCACCGACATGACCATGACGCCGCTGCCTATCGCGCCGATCCCGCTGTGGATCGGCGGCAGCTCCGACGCCGCGCTGCGCCGCACGATCCGCCTCGCCGACGGCTGGCACGGTTCGCGCGAAACGCCGGAGCAGACCGCGTCGATCGTGCAGCGCTTGCGCGCCGAACGGCCCGGCGCCGACTTCACGATCTCGACGCGGGTGAACTGGGACGGGCGCGACCTCGGCGAACTGCGCGAGCGCATCGCCGCCTATGAGGCGGCCGGCGTGCAGCACATCATGGTGGCGTCGGATCTGCTGCGGTCGGCGGAGATCGACAACTGGGACGGCATCATCGAGGGCGTCGGCCGCCTGGTCTCGCGTTGATTGTGCGCCACTGCACACGGCTCGTCGTAATCAGCAGACATATGCAGGACAGCTCGCACTGCGACGGGCGGCTGATTCGCGTCTCACCCAATCGTCCGCGGGTCCTCGACATCGACCCTCAGGTGCTCGGTGGGCTGTGGCGTCGCCGTCATTACGCATACGCCGTCGGGGGCTTCGAACTGGTGCCACATGTTCTGCGGAACAACTGCCATCATCCCGGCGCTCAGCACCAGGGACTGCCGCCCCTCCGCGGTCATCAGGTGCAGCGTCGTTGCGCCATCGACGATCTGCACGATCTCGTCGCCCTGCGGGTGCCGTTCCCAGGCACTCGTGCCGGCGAACTTGGCGGCAAAGATTGCGCCGTCGCGGTAGGGCGCCACGCGGGCGAACGCGCCCTCGCGTTCCGTTTCGGACGAGGTGGGGGTGCGCCCCTTGAGCATCGCCAGTTTGGTGAACTCGGCCTTGAGATCGACGACAGTGACCATGGTTTCCTCCGCGTGCTGGGTTCGTGCCGAACTTAGCGCATGTTCATGTTGGGCGGAATCGGATCCACGCAGGGAAGACGTGGATGGTCGGGCCAAGCCCGACCATGACGATTGAAAGATAGGACGATGGAACGCAGCATCGCGGGGCCGCACCGTTGCTGCTTCGGTTGTCGCCGCGGTGGTTAGAGTTGCGCTGATGGCGGCTCGGCAGTGTTCACTTGTTCGGCGTGGTCAGCACGGCGCCGTCGTCGGCTACGAAGATCGCAAGCAGGCTCGCCGGCTCGGTGGCGCTGGCATTTGCGCTGACGAGGTGATCGCTGCCCGGCGGCTCGAAGAAGCTCTCGCCGGCCTGATAGACCTTGGCCGGGCCGGACGTGGAGACCTGCGAGCGGATCGCGCCGGACAGCACGTAGGCGAAGACGCTGCCGGCGTGATGATGCGGCCCCGATGCCTCGCCTGGTGCATAGCGCACGACGACCGCGGTCAGACTCTTGCCGGGCACGTTGGGAAGCTGCGTCGAGAAGGCGACCGTCGCGCGGCCAACGGGCGGCTGTTGTGCACGTGCAGGCAGCGCGGCGCAGGCCATCAGCGCGGCAAGCATGGCGACGTAATGGGTGATTTGCATGGCTTGGGTCTCCCCTCAAATGCTGAAAATCTTCCGCGAATTTCCCTCGCGGATGGCGTGGCACACATCCGGCGGCAGCGCCGCAGTGTTCGCCATCGAGCCCTTCATGTCATGCACTTGGTGCGGATAGTCGGTGCCGAACAGCACACGGTCGGCGCCGACGATCGAGATCAGGAACTGCAACGCACCCGGATGGTAGGTGATGCAGTCGTACCAGATACGCTTCAGATACTCCGACGGCGGGGCCTTCATCCGCCGCCGCGACGGGATCTCCACCTCGTCGCCCTTGTCGAAGCGGCCCACCAGATAGGGCAGCGCGCCGCCGCCGTGCGAGGCGATCAGCTTCAGGCGTGGATACAGATCGAGGAATCCGTCGAAAATGATGCGCGCGAACGCGAGCGTGGTATCGGCAATGAAGCCGACCGACCACGGCAGGTCGTACTGCTTCATGTCCATCGCGTCGATGCCGGGCAGGTCGGTCGGGTGCACCAGCACCGGCAGGGCGCGCCGATCGATCTCTTGCCAGACCGGCGCGAAATGCGGATCGGTCAGGCTGCGGCCGGCGATGTTGGCCAGCACCATCACGCCCACCGCCCCTGCATCGCAGCTCCGTTTTAGTTCATCGACGGCGCGCCGCGGATGCTCCCAGGGCAGCGAGGCGAACCAGCGGATGCGGTCGGGCCAGCGCTGCTGCGCCGCGGCCATGCTCGCGTTGGATTCGCGCGCCGCCTCACAGCTGACATCCTCGGTTCCCCAATACACGTTGGGGCAGGTCAGAGAGACGATCGCCATGTCGATGTGACCGGCGTCCATGTCGCGCAGGCGCAATTCGTAGTCGAAATGCCCGCGCTGCGGGATCGCGACCGGTGTGTCGTGGCGGTAGATTTCGATCTGGCCGTCCGGCCGCGTCTGCAGGTTGTAGATGCCGCCGTTCGCCTTCAGCAGCTCCATGAACCTGCTTGTGAACATGTGCGTGTGGACGTCGATGACGGACATCGTGCGGTTCTCCCCCTCTGTCGGCCGCGGCTTCGTCGGCCCGGCGATCGGGGCAGGATTGCACGGAGTTCGCGCAGAATTCCACAGCGAGACGGTCATGCCGTGAAACCCTGCGCGATCGCCACGTCGTGATGGACGGAGGCTGCTCAGCTTCCTCCGGCCATCGCCTTGACGTCGCCGGCGCTCAACGCCTTGCCGCCGATCGCCCATTCACCGCTTTCGATCTCCTGCACGCGCACCCAGGTGACCGGCCGCATCGGCTCGCCTTCCACCGAAACCATCGCGTCGGTCACTTTTTGGATCATGTGCTGCTTCTGCTCTGGCGTGAAAACGCCCTTGATAAGCTGGATGTCAACGAGCGGCATTTCTTCCTCCACCTTCATGAGCGAGCCTGGATCGGCTCGACGGCCGCGGCATAGCAAAGGCCGGAGCCGTTTCTCCAGTTCAGGAACTGAAGTAGCCCGATACAGAAACTGAACTAGGCGGGCGCACGCCACTGGCCTAATCTCCGAGACGCTTTCGGTAGGAAACGTCATGACGCATGGCAGCTACAAACAGTTCTGCCCCGTGGCGATGGCCGCGGAGATCCTGTGCACGCGATGGACCGTCGTGCTGCTTCGCGAACTTGTCGCCGGCTCGACGCGGTTCAACGATTTGCGGCGCGGCGTTCCGCGCATGTCGCCCGCACTTCTGTCGCAGCGGCTGAAGGAACTCGAGGCCGCCGGCATCGTCTGCCGCAGGCCGTCGCTGGCCGAACCCGGTGTGCTTGAATATCACCTGACCGACGCGGGACGCGAACTCGAACCGGTGGTGGAGGCGTTCGGGTTCTGGGGACAGCGCTGGGTCGCCGCGGATATCTCGCTGCAGCATCTCGATGTGTCGTTGCTGATGTGGGACATGCGCCGCAACCTCGATCCGACGCCAATGCCGAAACGGCGCTGCGTGATCCAGTTCCTGTATCCGGAGCTGCCGCCGGCGCAACGATCGTGGTGGCTTCTGGTCGGGCCGGAAATCGGGGTCGATCTTTGCTCGGTCGATCCCGGCTTTGACGTCGATCTCTATGTCTCGACTGATCTGCGCACGATGACCGCAATCTGGATGGGTGTTGAGACTGTGAGCAGCGCACAGCGCGCCGAACGATTGTATCTCTCCGGCGATCGCCAGCTTGCCACCGACATGCAGACATGGCTGGGGCTTAGCCCGTTTGCCAGGGAACTCAGGCTCGCGAGCTGAACCTGCGCCGGCCGATGCTGGCACAGTCTGGTCTCGTGGCAGCCTCCCGGGCATGCTCCGCCGCACCACCAAGGAGCGCTCGGCCATGCAAGTCCGACGCCTCGCCTTGCTGCTATGACGCGCCCGCCGGTCCGCGTCCGTGATCGCGAACGGTTCGTCAGCCTGGACCGGCACTGGCTGCGCTCGGTCGCCTTCACGCTTCTGCTGGTCGGCCTGATCGCAACCGCGATCGGCGCCGACTGGACGTCCACCATTTCCTCCATCGTCACCTGCGCGGTGGGGTTCGGCTTCTTCTATCTGCTGTTCCCCGGCGGGGCGCATTTCGGCATGACGGTGGCCAATTTCCTGGCGATCTACGCCTGCGTGTTCGAGTTCTTCCGGGATGCGAATTTTCCTGCCGTGCCGCAGCCCTTCGCGCTTGGCGCGGTTGCCATGCCGGTACTCGGGTTCCTGATCTGCTGCGTCATGCGCCGCCGGCAGGTGTACGCGATCATTCACGCCCGCCGCATTCGCGAGCTCGACCATCTGCCGCGCGTGACCAGCTGGTTCCTGGGCGCCGTCGCCGTCGGCGCAGCGACGTTCGCACTCCCGCGTCTCGAACTCGATGCCCCGGAGCAGGGGATAGCGCTGTTGGCGGCGATGGCCGTCGTCACGCTGTTCGTCGTCGTGTCAGTGCGCGATGTGGTCCTGGTGATGATCGACATCGCCATGGTGTTTGAGGGAGTTGCCGCACGGCTCGACCGGCTGGTGCGGCCGATGATGGCGTTCGTCACGTTCTACTCGCTGCTGGTGGTCGTGTTCGCCTGCCTCTACCGCATCGCCGACCTCACCGCGCGAACGCCGCAGTTTGCGCTGCACGGATCGCCGGCGCGAATCAGCTTCGTCGATTCGCTCTATTACAGCGTCGCCACGATCACCACGCTGGGCTTCGGCGACATCGCGCCGACATCGTTCCTGGTGCGGGCGTTGACCGGAATGGAGGTGGTGACCGGCGTGCTGATGCTGCTGTTCGGCTTCAGCGAGATCATGCGAAGCGCGGGGTCCGAGCGGGAGGCCCGGCTGCGGTCTGAACGGCGTCCCCCGCCGCCGCCGCCGCACGATTCTGCGTAGCGGCCAACAGAGTTTTGCCATGTTGCGCCGGCATATCGGCGTGCTGCGGGAGAATTGCGCATGAACTGGCAAGGTCGAAGGGTTCTGGTCACCGGCGGGGCGGGTTTTCTCGGCTCCAATCTCTGCCACGCCCTGGCAGCACGGGGCGCACGCGTCACCGCGCTGGACGGCTTCCTGTTCGGCAGTGGCGCCAACGCGGCGAACCTCGCCGATGCCGATGTCGAACTGGTGCGCGGCGACATCCGTGAGATCGATCTGCGGTCGCTATGCGAGGGCGCCGATGTGATCTTCAACCTGGCGGCGCAGACAAGCCACATGGGCGGCCAGAACGACCCGCTGGTGGACATCGCGGTGAACGCGGTGGCGCAGGTGCGGCTGATCCAGGCGGCGCGCGAGGCGGCGCCCGATGCGGTGGTGGTGCATGCCTCGACGCGGCAGTTCTACGGGCGCGTCCAGAAACTGCCGGTGGACGAGAACCAGCCGGTCGCGCCGCCCGACGCCAACGGCGTGTCCAAATTCGCCGGCGAGCAGTACTGGATGCTGGAGCACCGCGTGCGCGGCAGGCCGGTGGTCTCGCTGCGGCTGACCAACTGCTACGGGCCGCGGCTGCGCATTCGCGACGCGCGCCAGACTTTTCTCGGCATTTGGATCCGCTGCGTGCTGGAGCAGAAGCCGTTCGAGGTCTGGGGCGGGGCGCAGCTTCGCGACCTTACCTATGTGGACGACGTGACCGAGGCGTTCCTGCTGGCGGCCGACCGCCCCGAATGCCACGGCCGCATCTTCAATCTTGGCGGACCGCCGCCTGCTTCGCTGCACGACATCGCCGAACTGATGGTGCGGCTGGCGGGGCCGCCCGCGCGCTATGTCACGCGCGAATTCCCGGCCGACCGCGCCTCCATCGACATCGGCAGCTATCACGCCGATGACCGCGCGTTCCGCGCCGCGGCCGGTTGGGAGCCGAAGGTCGGATTGGAGGTTGGGATCAGGCGGTCGCTCGAATGGTACCGCACGCGGCTCGCGGACTACTTGTGAGGCCATGTCTCGGTCAAGGGACGGTCATCGTATCAGATGCGATTGATAACACGATTGCGGCCAATTCGCGCATTCCTCGACAAGAAGCGACGATGAGGGTCAAATGAGTCTGGGGCACCGCGTTGCGAGCCGCGAAATCGGTTTGCTTGTCTGCCTCCCGATCTTCGATAACCGCTCGCGCAAGCCGGAGGTCGCAGCCGAGTCCGGTCAAACTGCAAGGAGCTGTTGATGAAATCCCGCATCGTTCTTGCTGCATTCACCATGTTCTCCGTTGCCGCCGCCGGGGCCGCGCGCGCTGACGACCAGCCGATCGAGGTTCAGGTGGTGGACGCTCTCAACAAGGCATTCGGCGTACATCCTGGCTTCCGGTCCAACCACGCCAAGGGCATTGTGGTCGAAGGTAGCTTCAAGGCCTTGCCGAACGCGCAGACGCTCAGCAAGGCGGCGATCTTCAGCGGCGCGGCCATCCCGGTCACCGTGCGCTTCTCGGCTTCGACCGGTATCCCGAACATTCCCGACGGGGCGCCCGGGGCCAATCCGCACGGCATGTCGATCAAGTACCACCTGCCCGACGGCAGCGAGACCGACATGGTGATCAACTCGCTGAAGTTCTTCCTGGTGTCCAGCGGTGAGGACTTCCGCGACCTGTTCCTGGCGATTGCCGCGAGTCCACCGAACGCGCCGAAACCAACCGCGCTCGATCAGTTCGCTGCCGCTCATCCGTCGGTTCCCGCCGCACTCGCCACGGTCGCCACACCTGACAGCTACGCCGACGAGGAATACTATGGGGTGAACGCGTTTGTTGTCACCAACAAGTCGGGCAAGCAGCAGGCTGTGCGCTACCAGATGGTGCCGACGCGCTTGGTCCACCTTACTCCGGCCGATGCAGCGAAGCGCGCGCCTGATTTCCTGTCGTCGGAGCTTTTGGACCGACTGAAGCACGGCAGCGTGTCATTCCATCTGAAGGCGCAGCTTGCCGGCGCGGGCGATCAGACGCGTGACCCGACGAAGGCGTGGCCGGCGAGCCGCCCGGTGGTGGATCTCGGCGTCCTGACGATCACCCGGGCGGTGCCGGACAGCGACGAGGCGCAGAAGAAGCTGCTGTTCCTGCCGACGAACCTGATCGACGGCATCGACGCGTCGGACGATCCTATCATCGCAATTCGCGGCGGCGCGTACGCGGTTTCCTTTTCCCGGCGCAATCCCTGAGGTGGCTGCTGCTGGCGGGGCGGGTGTTGCAGCAAGTCTGGCTACGCGCAACGCTCGTCATGGTCGGCGAAGGCCGGCCATCCACGTCTACTCTTTTTGCTGGCAGCGAAGACCTGGATGGCCGGCCTTCGCCGACCATGACAATTGAGCTACGGCCGTTGCGCCGTTTAGAATACTTGTTCCGCGGCGGATCGTTACCTGCGCCAGGTCCAGAGACGCGCTCAGGGTCGATAGACCGCGCGATTGTGCCAGGGTATCGAATCCCAACTTAGAACACGCTCGCTGCCATCGAACAACGCCGCAAACTTTCCGCCTGACACGGTGTACTGGAATTCCTTAACGCGGTCACCGACGTTGACCGTTGCATTGCGCATGATGTCGAGACCCTGGTCGATGCGGACGACCTGAAAGACATTGGGGTCGGTGCCAGAGAAAAACTTTGTTTCGCTACCAAGGCGGATGGGCGTACCACGCTCGTAGGTGACATGAACCGCGAGGTGTTCGCCTCCCGCTGCCTGGAAGTCCCAGGTCTCTTCTCCTGCAATGCCTGACCCAGCGCCGACTTTGTAGGAGCGCTCCATGCGATGGACCGTGGCCGGCAGATATACGCCGAAGGGTCCCGGTGCATCCGCTGGATCCTCCGTAAGCCCGCCGATGATCATCTGCCCGGTGACGCCGGTCGCTGTCTGCTTGACCGGGATGGCGAGGATGGCCATGCGGTTGGTGCCTGGAGCCATGGGCTTACCATCGGCGCCCGTGATGCCCACCCGATCGACGAATATGAGGCGTAGGTTGGCGTCCTTGGCCGGTCCGGCGGTGGCGATCACCGGCTCCCAGCCTGCCGGCAGCGCGTTCTTCAAGGCCGCGTCAGGCACGTGAAAGTCCAGCTGGAAGCGACTTTCCGCGCTGTGCTCGATCAGGGTCTCGGCGGTTGCCTGACGGCTGACGGTTCCGACTATGCCACCGGCCAGCAGCAACGTCTGGACAATCGCGATCGTCACTCGTCCGCCCATCTGAATCCCCCCCTGCAATATTGATCATGGCAACGAACCCAGTGTGGGCAATCCACCGAGCGGAAGCAATCGGACGGTAGCTCCGGGTGGATCGAGGTTGCCATGCGCGGCGACGCTGTCTTGGTAGAGCAAGCTATAAATTTGGCGTTCATTCACCATCACGCGACTCAGATTCACCTTTGGTCGCTGCACAACCACCTTTGATCGCTTTCGGCTCGGCTTCAGATGGACGATTCTGAGCAGGAGGCCGCGTGGCGTCGCGAGCGTTGCCACGCCAGACTGGCAGATCGTGCCGCGGTTCGCTAAACTCCCTTAATGAACGAGTCAGCGAGGGAACTTCGCCGACTGTCTCTTGTGCTTGCGGCTCATGCCAAGACGCTGCGAAAGGCCGCTGAAGCGGCGCGCGCGCGGGGCGCCGTTTGGAGAGAGATGGCTCGTGCAGCAAGAAAGGCTGCCGAAGCGAGCCGCGAACATGCCGACGCCGCTCGTAAGCGCCATGATGATCGCTGAGATTTTGGCTGGTGGATCAATTCAAAATGCGTGTAATTCTTCCCTTGCAATCAGCGCCCTCGTGACTGACACCGGCGAAGTACTTGGGATCACCCATCCTCCGCCGAGCGTTCGATCGATCGCGTCTGAGCAGGTTTCTGACTGTCGTCGGATGCCATTGTCCGCCGCGAGTGGTGTGGATGCCACGGGCGTTCAAAGCATCTGCGATACCCTGCAATGTGTTGACGCCGGACGCCTGAATCGCGCGGATGACAGGCAAGAGTTTGTCCACTCGTTGATCGGCAAGCTTCCGGTTGATTTCGCCGGCACGATTGGCTGTACGGTCGTGATGCCGGAGTGACGGTTCGGTCCAGTCACGGCTCCCGCCGAACGCTTTTGCCGTGCCCCACGCCGCGCGGTCAAAAATCGAGTATTGGACGCCGGCATCGCGAGCCGGCTCGTTGAGCCTGGCGATGAACAGCGTGGCATTCAGTTGATGGCAAGCGTCCAGTGCACGGGCAAGTTCCGGCCGATCGCATCGCTGGCCGGTGTCGATGTCGGTGTATATGCCGACCAGTTCCCGCTCGCCGCCGCCCAGGTAACCCGCGACTGCCTCATATTGCACTGCCAGGCCGAGGTCGAAGCGACCCTGCTGGTCCATGCCGACGCGGAAGTAGGCAACGAAGAGTTCGCATGGCATGCCTTGGATTCCCGATCCTGGTTGCACCGCGCCACATCGCGGTTTTCATCAGTAACGCAAGAGCTGTGCCAGCGTGCGGGTCGCGATGCTTCATTGATATCCTGTGGATTCTTGCTGTTCATCGTCAGTGCAGCGGGTGATTTGCCCCACCGGTGACTCGATTTTTGGGGCGGATCACCCGAGGCCGTCGGAGATTCCGCAGAGCGATTTTGACAGGTTGAAGCGCTGCACAAATGCGCCGCCACGTCGCATCATGCGCGGAGCTTAGCTCTTGTTGTCATCCTCGCGAAAGCGGGGACCCAGGCGGCAACTGGGTCCCCGCTTCCGCGGGGATGACTACAATTCGCGGAAATGACAACAAGAGGCACCAGCCGCGCCGCAGCTGATTGGTTTAGTTCCAAGCAGGTCCTTAATGGCGGATGACAGGAGTTTAATCGACATGACGGTGGTTTAATCGCTCCAGCACGGGAACGGTCATCTGCAAGACCGCATTTTAGCGAGGTCGGCGGCGCCAATCGGCCTGCCGCTTCGGATTCTCAGACCCGTTTCCCTCAAGGAGGAACCATGACCAATTCACCCCGGCCCCCCAGCGCGCGCAGACCGTGGCGCCGCACGGCGCTTGCCGCCATGCTGTTGGCTGGCACGGCGCTCGGCGGCTTCGCAGTCGCCCAGTCCGGCGTGGCCGCCACCGACCCCAACGGCGGCGCGACGCCGGGCGCACCGGTCAACCCGCCCGGCAGTGGTATGAGCCACACGCTGCCGGACTTCACCGATCTGGTGACCCAGGTGAAGCCGGCGGTGGTCTCGATCACCAGCAAGATGCAGGCCGGGGCGGCTGACGACGAGGACGAGCCGCAGATGCCGCGTCAGTTCCGGCAGTTTCCGTTTGGCGGCATGGGCCCGCAGCGGGGGCCGCAGATGCACGCAGTCGAGGCACGCGGCTCCGGCTTCATCGTCGACGCCGATGGGACGATCGTCACCAACAACCACGTGGTGAAGAACGCAAAGACGGTGTCCGTCACGCTGGACGATGGCACCACGGTTCCGGCAAAGGTGATCGGCCACGATTCGCGCACCGACATCGCGGTGTTGAAGGTCGATGCACACCACAAGCTCCCGTATATCCAGCTTGGCAATTCGGCGAGCGTAAAGCCGGGCCAGTGGGTGGTGGCGATGGGCAATCCGTTCGGTCTTGGCGGCACGGTGACCGCCGGCATCGTTTCGGCCAGTGGCCGCGACATCGGGGCCGGGCCGTATGACCACTTCATCCAAATCGACGCGCCCATCAACCAGGGCAACTCCGGTGGTCCGCTGTTCACCCAGGACGGCAAGGTCATCGGCATGAACACCGCGATCCTGTCGCCGTCGGGCGGCTCGATCGGCATCGGCTTCGCCATTCCCTCCGACATGATAAAGACGGTGGTGGCGCAGCTCGAGAAGACCGGCCATGTCACGCGCGGCTATATCGGCGTAGAGGCTCAGCCGGTCAGCGACACGATGGCGAAGGCGATGCATCTTTCGCAGAATTCCGGTGCGCTGATCGCCGGCGTGCAGTCCGATGCGCCGGCCGCGCGCGCCGGGCTGGAGCCGGGTGATGTCATCACTTCGGTGAACGGCCAGTCCGTGACGAACCCGCGCGACCTCGCGGTGGATATCGCCGCGGTGCAGCCGGATGAAGATGCGACGCTGCAGGTAGTGCACGAGGGCGACAGCAAGTCGGTGACGGTGAAGGTCGGCCAGCTCCCGAGCGAGCAGGTGGCCACCAACGAGCACGGACAGGAGTCCAAGGGGCGCATCGGCGTCGCGCTGGCGCCGCTGTCGCCGGATCTGAGCGACCAGCTCAACGTGCCCGATGGCACGCGCGGTGTCGTGGTGCGCAACGTGGAGCCCGGTTCACCAGCCGATCAGGCCGGGATTCAGGCCGGCGACGTGATCGTGAGTGTCGGCGGCAAGAAGGTGGCGTCCCCGTCGGATGCTGCCAGTGCTATTCGCAGCGCGGCAAAGGATCACGCGGTCGCGCTGCGGATCATCCGCAATGGCGAGCCGGCGTTCGTCGCGATTAATCTGGATCAGAATTCGGAGGGGTAATAGGGTACGGTTTGTCCACGGAAACCAGAGGTCGGCGAGCGTAGCTCGCCGACCTCCGACCCACCGTCATGGCCGGGCTTGACCCGGTCATCTGTCGCGTCGGCAGGAGATGGCCGGGTCAAGCCCGGCCATGACGATTTACTTAGCCCCCGCGTTCCTCACGCCACAGGCTTAGCTTCTCCTGCACCGGCCGATCGGAGAAACTGAACAGCACGGCTTCGCCGCTCGTGCGATGGCGGTGCCAGTGCCAGCTCGGCACGACGAAGATGTCGCGCGGCTTCCAGCGGAACGTCGTATCCCCGATCACCGTCTCGCCTTCGCCTTCCACCGCGACAAACACCGTGCCGTCGGTCGAGCGATATGGCGCACCGCCGAACCCCGCAGGCAGCAACTGCATGAATGCGCCGATCGTCGGCATGGCCGACTCGCCGGACGCGGGATTGACGTAGCGCAGCTTGTGGCCGTGGCAGGCATCAGGATCGCCGTTGCGTGCCAAGGTCGCCAGTGCCTCGCGCGAGCGCGTGTAAGGATAATTGAACACCGGCGAGCTCTTCACCGTCGGGTGCCAATCGACCGGCAGCATGTTCGCGCCGTACCGCGCGAGGCTGTCGCCTTCCGGGCGCGTCACCGTCTGGCTGTCGGCATTGGCCGGTTCGGCGAAGCTTGCGTCGAACAGACGGACGATCGGAATGTCCAGGCCGTCCAGCCAGACCATCGGCTGATCCGTGTCGTTGCCGTGGTCGTGCCAGGTCCAGCTTGGCGTGATGACGAAGTCGCCCGGCTCCATCATCGTGCGCTCGCCTTCCACCGCAGTGTAGGCGCCGTGGCCCTCGATGATGAAGCGCAGCGCGGACTGTGAATGACGGTGCGCCGGCGCCACTTCGCCCGGCATGATGAGCTGCAGCCCCGCGAACAGCGAGTGCGTGATCGAAGTCTGGCCGTGCAGTCCGGGGTTCTCCAGGATCAGCACGCGCCGTTCGGCTTCCTTCGCGGTGATCAGGCCGCCGGCCTGCATCAGGAACGGCCGCACGACACCGTCGTAGTCCCACCTGGCCGGCAGCGCCGGGGTTACCGGCGTTCGCGTCACCATCGAGTGCAGGCGTTCCCACAGCGGTGCCAGCGAGTGCTCACCGATCCGGTCGTAGAAGGCCTGGCGTTCGCTCGACTGGGTCACGACGGTGTCGTTCATTTGGATGTCCTCCGATCGCTTTCAGGCTCCGGTGATCGCCTGCCACAAGAGCCTTGCCTCGCCACCCGGATCGTTGGCGATCCGGCACTCGGTGTCCAGAACCATCGTCGCCCGTTCGGTCTGGTTGTAGGCTGGCCACGCGGGCATCGCCGAATGCGCGGGCCTGCCGCCGCGGGCGAACGCCGCCCATGCGCCTGACATCGTCGCCGCCAGTTTGTGCGCCGCCGGGCTGCGGTCGGTCGCGTTGGTGAAGTCGAGCGTGTCGAAGGTGAACGGCACGTCGAGCGCGTGCGGCGACTTCAGCCGGCCATCGAACAGCGGCGTCTCCCAGTTGAAGGCATACATGTAAACCGGCGCTCTGTTCTGCATCGCCTTGCGTTCGGCCACGACCAGGGAGCGGATGCGGAAATTTGAATCGGTCAGTGTGGCTATCAGCCGTTCCGCTGGGTTCGCGCCCGGATGCAGGCGACGATAGGTTTCGATCACCTGGTCTGCACGGCTGCCGGCGACCGCGGCGACTCGATCGCGCAGTTCCTGTTCGGTCAGTGTGCGGTTCCACACCTTGTCGTCGGTGGCGAGGAAGCTCGCCATCTCGTCCTTCATGTCGCCGATCAGCAGCGGGATATCGGCCGAGATATCGGTTGCGTCGGGATCGAATGGGTGGCGCGGCACGATATCGCCATCCACCACGGGGCCGAACGGATAGCGATCGAACAGCGGCATCGGCGCAGGCCCGATCGCCTTCGTCGCAGGTGCCACGGCCGCCAGGAGTTGTGCAACTGGAAGCGTCTGCAGACGATCGAGTTGCGCTGCGGACAGCCCGATCTCCTTGAGTACCGCGTCGGTCAGCCGCGCCGCCCGGTCGCGCTCGCGCAGCCGCACCGCGGCGCCGCTTTGCACGATGGCGCGGTGGAACAGCCCGCGCGCCGATGGCATCGCCAACAATGTGCAGACTTTGCCGCCGCCGCCGGACTCGCCGAAGATCGTGACGTTGCCGGGATCGCCGCCGAAGCCTTCGATGTTGTCGCGCACCCACTCGAGTGCGGCGACCATGTCGAGCGTGCCGGCATTGCCCGACGGCGCGAACTCGGCGCCGCCAATTGCGGAAAGGTCGAGGAAGCCGAAGATGTTGAGCCGCTGGTTCACGGTGACCACCACGACGTCGCCGTGTTTGGCCAGCCGCGACCCCTGCAGCCGAGGCGCATTCGCCGTGCCGTAGGCGAACGCACCGCCATGGAACCACACCATGACCGGCCGCTTCGCGCCTTGCTGCGGCCCAGGCGACCAGACGCTCAGGGTGAGGCAGTCCTCGGTTTCCGGCGAAGTGTCGGGCGGGCCGGAGAAATCCGCAAGTTCGGGCCGTGGGGTTGGGCGCAGACCGGCCTGCGGCGCGTGCCCGGTGTATTCCAGCGCATCGCGAACGCCTGCCCATGGCGCCGGCTTGCGTGGCGGCATGAAGCGGTTGGCGCCGGAGGTCGGCGCGCCGTAGGGGATGCATTTGAAGGCCGCTACGTCCTCGATGATTGCGCCGCGAACCCGGCCCGACGTGGTCTCGACCACTGGCGTGCTCTGTAGGGCAGCGGAAGCGCCGCCGGTGGCAACATCATCCATTGTCTCTCTCCCTTTGCGCGGCAGGAGAATGCCGCCATGTCGGGCCGCGCGCAAAGAGGCGGCGTCGCCACGTTTCGTTAACCCCCGCCACCGACAGTCGAGCCATGGAATTCGCGGCGGGAAGCAGGGTCGGAGCGCGCGGGCTCGCCTGGGACGTGGTCGAGGTCGCGCAACTTGGCGCCCAGCAGTTGCTGCGTCTGCGCTGCGCCGCGGGCGATCTGCGTGGGATGGAGTGGGACATCCTGCATCCGGCGGAACGCGTCGAGATCCTGCGTGCCGATTTCCGGCCGGACGCACCCGGGTCGCTGGCAGCGTGGCGGCTGCATCAGCAGGCATGCCTGCTTGAACAAGTGCTCGGGCCCGAGGACCTGCTGCTTGCCGAGCCGGGACGGGTTCAGATCGAGCCATATCAGCTCGTGCCGCTGATGCGCGCGCTGGAGCTGCCTCGGCCGCGCCTGCTGCTCGCCGATGGCGTCGGCCTTGGCAAGACGATCGAGGCGGGACTCATCGTCTGCGAACTCATCGCGCGGCGACGCGCACATCGCGTGCTGGTCGTGTCGCCCGCCGGCCCGCTGCTCGTGCAGTGGGACCAGGAACTGCGGTATCGCTTCGGGCTGCGATTTGCGCCGATCACCGACGCCGCTTCGCTGCAGGCGCAGCGGCGCAGGCTGGAGCTGGGCGGCAATCCGTTCGACGCGATCGCGCTCTGCCTCACATCGCTGGATTTTGCCAAGCAGGAACGCGTGCTCGAGGAGCTTGAACGTTCCAGCTGGGACCTGGCGATCATCGACGAGGCGCATCATTGCATCAGTGCCGGCGCCAGCACGGATCGCGACGACACGTTGCGGCGGCGACTGGCGGAAGTGATCGCGCGACGCAGCGACGGACTGCTGCTGCTGACCGCGACGCCGCATGATGGCTACGACGCGCATTTTTCCTCGCTGATCGAGCTGCTGGATCCCAGCCTTGTTGACGGGAAGGGCGCGCTGGTTGGGACTGGGTATCGCAGGCATGTCGTGCGGCGGCTCAAATTGCATATCCGCAATGCGGTGACCGGCGAGGCATTGTTCCGCGAGCGCCGCGTGGTCCCGGTCCGCGTGGAGGCCGGCGGCGACGCAGCGGAGCCGGTGCGCGCATTCCACCAGGCGCTCGCCGCGCTGATAGCGCCGAGGCTGCGGCGCGGCGCTCGGATCCGCGACCATGCCGATGCACTGGCGTTCGTCAGCCTGTTGAAGCGCTCCGGGTCCACGATCGCCGCCTGCGTGAACACGCTGCGCGTCGTCGCCGATCGTTATAGCCAACTGAGCGCGGACGAGGCCGAAGCTGACGTATTGAGGAAGGAGAGAGCGCGGGCGCTACGTGCATATCGGAAGCGTCTGTTGCGGTTTGGCATTCTCGATGCTGCCGGGGAAACTGACGCCGCGGACCTGGAAGCTGACGGCATGGCCGCCGATCTGCACAGCTTCGGTGCGGTGGAGCTTGCGTCGGTCACGCGTGCGCGGCGCTTCCGCACCGAAGCAACGCTGGATGCGCTGGATGAGCTGATCCGTCTCGGCGTGGCGGCCGAACCGTTTGACCCCAAACTCGCCGCTGTAGTGCGCGAGGTTCGGACAATCCGCGCCGAGCATCCTGCGACGAACATCATTGTCTATACAGAATATGCCGACAGCCAGTTGGCCGCACTGAGCGCTTTGCGCGCGACGCGCGGGATCGCGGGTGAGGTGCTCGCGATCAACGGTCTCGATCCCGAGACGGAGCGCACGCGTATTGCGGAGCGATTTGCGGAAAGGGACGGCATCATCCTGATCAGCACCGACTCGCTGGCCGAAGGGCTGAACCTGCAGCAGCGCTGCTTCAATCTCATTCACCTCGACCTGCCATACAACCCGAACCGGCTCGAGCAGCGCAACGGCCGCATCGACCGATACGGACAGCAGCATGATCCGCAAATCCGCTATCTGTATCTCGCCGACACGTTCGAGGAGCGGCTGCTGCTCCGCCTGATCGCGAAATACGAGAAGGCTCGTGCGCACCTGACCTTCATGCCCGACACGCTTGGCGTCACCGCGGATGAAGGCGTCTTGAGCGCCGGGCTGATCGCGGGTTTCGCCGAGCGGCAGGCGCGGCTGTTCGAGGACGAGCCGCTGGCGATTCGGACGCTGGATCATGCGGCCGGGGAGGCGAATGCCGAGGCGTATCGTGACCTGTTGCACGAGATCGACCGTGCCTTTCAGGGATACGATCGCAGTGCGGTGCGGCATGGCTGGCTCGCGGATCACGGCCTGAATGCCGACGCGGCGCAGATGCGGGCGGCGAATACTGCGTGGCGGCGAAGCGATGCATTGCTGGGCCATGTCGATCTAGCGGATTTTGTATCCTGTGCGATCGAAACGGAAACCGGCAACGCATGCACGCGAGCAGGCGTGCTGCGGATTCCCGCCGACTGGACGACGGGCTTGGACGATCTGCCAGGCTATGATGCGGCAACTCGGACGATGCGTATCACGCGCAAGCGCGACCGGTTACGCGACGGGCATGGCCGGTCATTGGCTTTCCTGGGCCGCGCGCATCCGCTTGTGCGTCGTGCGATCTCATCGGTGCGGCGTATCGACAGTGCTGCCTGCGACAACCGAATAAGTGCCGCGCGCACGGGTGTCGGTGCGCCGCTGTCGCTGCTGTTTTGTTTCAGTGCGGAGCTGCAAAGCGGGCGCGGAGTGGATATCCAGCACATGATCGCGGTGCTTGTACCGGTGTCCGGTGCAGCAGTTGAAATTCAGCCGCCCGAACGGTGGTTGCGCCTGGCAGACAATGACCGGGAAATTCCATCGGCGGGGCTGTGGCAAGATTTGTTCGCCGGCTGCGCGCCGCGTTGTCGGATGGACGCCGAAGGCGTCGCGACAAAGGTCATGCAGCGTTTGGCTATGGAGTTCGCCGCGACACGCAGGGGTGCGACGGATCGCGAAGCGGCCGAGCTGGAACGCTGGCTGCGGTTGCGCGCCGATGACATCTGCGGCGCATTCTTCCACCGCACTGCCGATCTTTTCGGCGCGGTGCCGACTGATCCGGACTGGCAGTTGCTCGCCGCGCCGCTGGATCGGCTGGCGGCGTTTGCAGCCGATGGCACCAATCTGTCGGCACGGCGGCGCGAGGCGGATAGTGTCGTTTCGCTGTTCCGGCGCCGTGCCAGGGAACGCGAGGCGCGCGCGGCCTTGTCGCCGCCAATGTTGGTTCCCGCCGGTATGCTGATGCTGGTGCCGCCCGGCTGCGGCGAGTGACTTTCGATCTTCGCGATTGCACCCTGTTCGGCCCGGCATTATCCGAGTCGTTCGTGCGCTTCGAACTCGAAGCCGTGCTGGCGAAGTTGGGCTTGCTTTCCAAGGCGCAGGACAAACGCTTCGAACAGGCATGGGACGCACTGCGTCGCCAGCTTTGCCATCTCGGCGGTTCGGGTGGACCGCAGCGTGTCTGCAATCAAGTCATTGCGCCGCTCGCGCATTCCCTGGGCTACGGCGCTCCGCAGCGTCAGGACGAAGTTTCGACGCGCGAAGGAATGGAAGACGGCGGCTGGCTGATGCAGGCGTCGTGCGGCACGAAGCTGCGTGCCTGGTGCGTTGGCGCCGAGGCGGATCTCGACGCACCCCAACGCAGCGGTCGTGCCTATCGGTTCAGCCCGACGCGTAGTGCACAGCGCGTGCTGCTGGCCGGTGGCGAGCGCGCGGGGCTGCTGACCAACGGCGACGATCTGCGCCTGCTGTTGTGCGATCCGGCGCGGCCGGACAGCCACATCACGATCGCGCTCGCCGGTGCGGCAGGCTGGCGTGCACAGAACCTGGCGCCGGATTCCTATCGTGTGCTGCTGGCTTTTGCCGCGCCGAAGGGACTTGGCGCGCTGGCCGGCGTGCTTGACGCGGCGCGGCTGAGCCAGACCCGCGTCACCAAGGATCTGCGCGTGCAGGCGCGCAACGCCATAGTAGGCTTTCTGCAGGGCGTGCTCGACCATCCCGCGAATTTCCGCCTGCGCGCCGAGGGCGACGGGCTTGCCGCACGGCTGTGGGAGGAAGGGCTGATCATGATTTACCGGCTGCTGTTCATTCTGAAGCTTGAGACAGCTCCGGATCCTGCCCGCGCATTCAGCTTCGCGTCCACTGACATTTGGCGCAAGGTGCTGTCTCCGAACCGCGCGCTGGGTCCGCTGGTGCGACGTCATCTCGATCAGGGAGCGGACACCGGGCGCATGCTGGAGGACGGCCTGCGACTGATCTTTCAGGTTTTTCGCGACGGGTTGTCTTGCAGCGAACTCTCTGTCGCACCGTTGGGTGGCGCGTTGTTCGACGCACGCGCGACTCCGTTGCTGGATGGGCTGGCATGGGGCGAGCGCTCGGTTGCACTGCTGCTCGATCGTTTGTTGTGGACTATGCCGAAGGGACGGGAGCGCGAGCGGGTGAATTACGGTTCGCTCAACGTCGAGGATCTTGGGCGCGTGTATGAGGCACTCCTGGAACTCGAGCCCGGCATCACAACGGAGCCGATGGCACGTCTGCGCCGGGCCAAACTTGAGGTGGTGCTGCCTTTGAGTCGCGCTGCCAACGTGCGCAGAGCACGCAAATCGCCTGATAACAGGACAAGCGTGACATGGGTCGAGGAAATTCCGCCCAATCGCTTTTTCCTGCGTGCCGGCCTCGGCCGCAAAACCACCGGATCCTATTACACGCCGCATGCCTTCGTTCGCTTCCTGGTTCGCGAGACTCTCGCGCCGCAAATCCGCGAACGCAGTCCGGACGATGATCCAAACCCCGCCGCGATACTGTCGCTGAAGGTGGTCGATCCCGCTGCCGGGAGCGGACATTTCCTGGTCGAAGCTTGCCGCTTTCTGGGCGAGGCGCTGTACGCGGCATGTCGCCTGTGCGACGAGCATGCGGAAGCTGCGGAATATGAGGCAGCGAGCGCACGTCCCAACGACCGCGTACGACTGCTGGCGAGAGCCGACGCGTTGCACAGGCGGGTGTCGGACCTGCCTGATCCGGATGGCACATTGCTGGCGTATCTGCCGAGCCGCGCAAGCGAAGGCGGTGAGAGCGGCGTATCGCAGAGCCGCGCGCTGGCAATCTGCCGCCGTTTGGTTGCGGTGCACTGCCTCTATGGCGTTGATCGGAACATGCTTGCTGTAGAGTTGGCGAAGCTGTCGCTGTGGCTCGAGTCATATGCCGAGGGACTGCCACTGACATTTCTCGATCATCGGCTGGTGCAGGGCGATTCGCTCGCGGGGCCGTTTCTCATGCAGCTCGTGACATTGCCGGTCGGCGGCAAGCCGCTCGATCCGCTGCTGGCGCAAGGTGTCGCGACCCGTCTCGGTGCTGCTGTGCGCGCGGCACAGGGCGAAGTGCGGGCGTTGGAGGCGACCCTCGGCAGGGACGCCGCTGATCTCGTGTTGAAGGAGGCTGCGAAGGCGCGGCTGGATGCGACGCTGGCACCGCTGCGGCAGCTTGCGCGCGCCTGGTCGGGGGCGGTGATGTTGGCAGCGCGCGAGGGCAACGACGAGTGGTTGGCACTTGCCCGTACCGTGGCGGCCACCGGGGCGTGGCCTTGCGACGTGACAGAACGTCAGGTGGCGATGCTGGAGGCCGGGAGCCTGGCGCTGCCATGGGATTTGACATTCCCGGAGGTGTTCATCCCGGATGGCGCCGATGGCCGGCTGGGTGGTTTTGATGCCGTGCTGAGCAATCCGCCATGGGATATCATGCAGCAGAACACTGCCGAATTCCTGGCGGGGCTCGATCTGTCAATCCTGGATGCGCCGACGAAGGGCGACGCGATGGCGATCCAGAATCGACTGCTGGCCGATCCGCGTGCGGCGAATGCATTTCGGCAGTATCAACTTGGATTCCAGCAGCAGAATCGCCTGGTCGATCGGCTTTACCGGCACCAGAAGCTGGGAGCGCACGATGAACCGATGGGCGGCAAGCTGGACAGTTTCCGCGTGTTTGCCGAGCGCAAGATGCAATTGGCGGGACCGCAGGGTGCCATCGGCATGCTCGTACCCTCGGCGTTCCACGCCAATGAAGGCGCGACGGGCATACGCCGGCTCTATCTGCGGGAGGCACAATTGGAATGGTGCCTGTCGTTCGAGAATCGGCGGAAGCTGTTCGATATCCATGCGAGCTTCAAGTTCGCCCTTGTCGTGGCGCGGCGACCAGGGCCAACGCGAACAGTGCGCTGTGCTTTCTATCTGACGGATTTCGGGCAAATCGAGGATCCAAAGCGGCTGATGGAATACGGTTCAGCGTTCATCGGGTCTTCAGGTGGCGCATACGCGACGCTACTGGAACTGCGAGGCGCCGGCGATCTGGCAATTGCCCGACGGATGTTCCAGTTGCCGCGACGATTTGGCGCGTGGGCGGAAGGACTTGGCATTCTTCTGAGTCGTGAAGCCCATATGACCGACGATGCCAGCCGGTTCACAGCAGTTGCGGCGGTCCTGGGTCCGGGTCTGGCAGCAACAGACCAGTCCTATGCAGAGCGACTGTCCCGGGACGGCTATCTTGTGCTGCATGAAGGAAAGACGATCCACCAGTTCAGGGATCGCTGGGACACGGCGCCCAGGTATGCAATCGCTGTGCGCGAGTTGGCCGGCAGGCCGCAGTTCGTCGAGAACTCCCGGTATTTCCGCGCAGCCTGCCGTGAAATTGCCCGCTCCACTGACGAACGCACAGCGATCGCCGCCATTCTGCCGCCGGGAGTGATCTGCGGCCATACGATCAATGTCGAACGCAGGCCGTCGCAAAGACCGAATGCGGCAGCGCTCACCCTGGTTGCCGTGGTGAACAGCTTCGCGTTCGACTGGATGCTGCGGCAGAAGGCGGCGGCGCATGTCAGTCTGTATATACTCGCCGAACTGCCAATCCCGCTGCTCACGCCGCTCGCCGATCGATTTCTGGCCCACGCCTCGCTTCGCCTGTCCTGCAACCATCGAGGTTTCCTGCCGCTTTGGCGGGAGCAGCTTGGTGACGTATCAAAACCCTGCTCGTGGCCGGCCGTCCCGGCGGAAGACCACCGCTGGCGATTGCGGGCCGCGATGGACGCGGTCATCGCCAATGTCTACGGCCTGGATCGCGCCGACTACGAACACATCCTCGGCAGCTTCAGCCACAAGTCCTTCGTGTGCGCGCCTGAATTCTGCCTCGCGGCATTCGACAAACTTGAGGCGACGGGTCTCGACGCATTCTGCCGAGCTCATGGCTCGTATATCGATGCACCAACGGTGACCAAACCCGCGCAGCCGGTCATCAACCCTAACGCGGCCACCCACAGGCAGCATAGCCTCCATCTTGCCCAGGTACGCCCCGCATAAGAATTCGCCACGGAATTGGTGCTCCAAGCTGAGCAACCGTTGCACCTAGTGCCTCGTCACAGTGATTCTGTCGGGTTGAGCGTACTACGGTCGCGGTTAGGACGGGTTTTGATCGCGTACAGTCTCGGCCTGCATTACCGGCTTTGTGGCACTGCAGATCAAGAAAGAATTTTAGCGCAGATGCAGGAAGGCGATGCACGCAAAACACGCAGATGAGTCGGCGCGGTTTATCGACCATGGGCAACGCGTTTGATCTCCAGGTGCGGCTTGCTGAAATTCAGCAGCAGGCAGAGTTGCAGACCTGTCGCTTTCAGATAATTGGTGCATTGCATCTGACCCCCCGGTCAAGTGCCCGGCGGCACGGACTCCATATGCCAATGCGTTCTCATAGACCTTTTCCAGCAACCCCGCCCCAAGCGCATTGAGTATGATGAATGCGCAACCGATCACGCGCCCCAACAATCGATTCAACTCGCTACTATCTGCGTGTTTTGCGTGCATCGTCTTCCTGCATCTGCGCTAAAATTCTTGCTTTGCGATGCTGTGGACAAATGATTGCGGAAGTATTGACGGGTCGGCGACGCCGTAGATCCTCGAAGCGTTTCAACCCACGGAATCAAGCCTATCGCAATCGGCCAGTGCCTCCATGTAGCAGTTCTGATAACTAGGCGCAATGATTGCGCCTCTTTGGCTTTGCTGGAGGGAGGGGGGAAACCCCTCTGATGTCCCGGGCTGAGGCGGTGGTGTCCCGCTCGTTTCGACCGGTCAAAATCACCCCGCGATGACGACGAACCGAGGGGCGCGTCCAAGCATGAGGCGTGTCCGGGAATCAATAGGTTGTTTGTCGGCAGATTCCAAAAGACACCCCTCCCGTCAGGCCCAACGGGAGGGGCTTCGCGTCACACAGGCGCCAGCAGACTACGCGTGGTTCGATTGATACAGCGGACCCCGAACGATCTGGCCGGGAAGCGCGTCTGTCAGCTCGCCATTGTCCAGCAGTACCGTGCCATTGACGATCACATGGTCGATCCCGATGGCATCCCGCTTCACCCGCGCACCTCCGGCCGGCATGTCGTGCACCGGCACGCGCGGCTTCGGTGCGATCGTATCTGGGTCGAAGATGACCAGATCCGCCACCATGCCCGCGGAAACAAAGCCGCGGTCGTGCATGTCGTGCATCTGCGCCGTCCGGCCGGTGAGCCGATGCACCGCCTCCTCCAGCGACATCACCTGCTGCTCGCGCACCCAGTGCCCGAGCAGATTGGTGCTGTATTCATGGCGGTCGGCGGAGTGCGGACGCGCCCCGCCATCGCTGGTCCCGATCACCGTGTAGGGCGAACCGAGGATCTGCTTCTGCGCGGCGGGGTCGGTGTTGCGATCGACGCCGATGAAGAACGTCTGCAGATCCTCATCCAACGACAGGTCGAGGAACGCATCCATCACGCTCTTGCCCTGCTCCTGGGCGATCTGGGCGATGCTCTTGCCTTCGAGGCCCCGGTTGCGCTCGTGCTGGGTCATGAACACCTGCATGAGATCCCAGCGCCGGTTGAAGAAGCCGCGCGCCCGCCCGCGCCGATCGGTGCCTGGCCTTTCCTGGGCGACCGTGCCCTCGACCGCTTCGGCGCTCAACGACCGGCGGGTTTCGGGATCGCGGAACGCGCGCATGCGGTCCTGGTAGGGCAGGGCCATCACCTTGTCCCAGGTCGGCATGCCGGCAAACAGGCTGTTCGGGTTGGTCAGGTCCTCATCCTGCGGCACATCGAGCCCAAGGCGCAGGTCGAAGATCGGTCCGGCGACCACGGAGACGCAGGAGCCATAGCAGCGGGCACCCGACTTGAAGGCATCCTCAAGCCAGTGCAGATGCTCCTGCCACTCATCGGGCCGCTCGATCGGCTGGGTGACGAGGTTGTAGATGGTCGGGCGGCCGGTGCGCGCCGCGAGGTCGCGGGCCATCTGGCGTGTTGCCTTGGTGCCGCCGGGCGCGCCGCCCGAGACCTGCATCACGCCGGTTCCCAACTCGCCGAGCACATCGGCAAGCGCCAGGCGTTCCGCGTCGGTGCCGACGCCGGCAGGATCGCCGCGGCCCAGCGGGGACGTGCTGAAGCCGAGCGCTCCGGCGTACATCGCGTCGCTGATCAGCCGCTGCATCGCGGCGAGTTCCTCGGACGTGGCCTGGGCGCGTTCCGAGGCCGCCTCGCCCATCACGTAGCGACGGATCCCCGAATGGCCGACCAAGGTGCCCACGTTGCAGCCGCGACGCTTGCCGAGCGCATCCATGTATTCGGCGACCGACTCCCAGGTGAAGTCGATCCCTTCGCGCATCACGCTCATCGGAATGGCCTCGGCCTCGGCGAAGAACTCGAGATACCAGTCGTGGTCGTTGGGGCGCGCCGGCGCGATGACCTGGCCGCACTGACCGACAAGGATCGTGGTGTGGCCATTCTGGACCGAGGAACCGCAATACGGATCCCAAAGCGCCTGCGGATCAAAGTGTGTGTGGTGATCGATGAATCCCGGAGCAACGACCCGCCCGTCAGCATTGATGGTGCGCCTGGCGGTGGCGTTGTATTTGCCGACCCCCACAATTTTTCCTTGGTGCACCGCCACGTCTGCGCGGAATGACGGCTCGCCCGATCCGTCCACGACACGCGCATTCTTGATCAGCAGATCGTATGTCATCGATTATTCTCCTTGTTTGCCGAACTCCCTTTGCGGGTTGGGACGTTCCGACCGGGATCGCTTGACCAACCGACACAGTCTTGCATCATGCGAAGCAATGCTATGGCATGCTGGCAGGGCCAGCAATACTCGATGGGCGCGGCTAGCGGTAGCGGGCTGTGCAGCCAATTGTTTCGGTAACAACACCTTATATTCGTTGCTGATTTGGCTGCCGATAATACGATGGTATTCAGCCTGGACAGCCCGTGTCGTGTCAGCTTGTCCTCGTTGCGCATAGGGTGTGGCTTGCGCTACCCGGGAATTGCACCGAATACTTGGGGACGGACGAGGCAGCACGGATACGAACCTGGCCATGGCGTTACTTCGCGACGGTCTTGACCAGCGCTCTGATCGTGGTGGCCCAGGTGACATGTTCGGGGCGCGTCCCGAAACAGGGGCCTAAGCATTGTGGGATAATCTCGTAAACGTGATTAGTCACTATGCAGATATAAAAGTATCATCACATGATACATAAGGAGTGCCTAGTGATGAGTACTGAATCCGTCGAGCGCGGAGTCGAGGTTCTCCGTCAAACTACAGTGGCGCTGGTTCGTCGCGATGGTCCCGATCTGTCAGCCCGCCAGTTGGGCGTGTTCCTGACATGCTATCTGGAGGGCGAAGCGCAGACCGTTCGCGGGTTGGCTGCCAGGCTGAACGTGTCAAAGCCGGCAATCACACGCGCACTTGATCGTCTGTCAGAGTTCGACCTGGTTCGGCGGAAGACCGACCCGTTGGACCGGCGCAGTGTCCTCGTGCAGCGCACCATGGCGGGAGCGGCGTTCCTACGGGATCTCAAGAGAATCCTCGCCGATGCCGGCAAGGAAGCCGAGAGCATCCCCAGCAGGGCGCGACGCGCAACCGCGCTCGTTGGGGCATAGGGGCGCACCGGACGTCATAGCGGGGCTTGGCCCCGCCATCCACGTCTTCCCTGCCAGCACAAAGAGAAGCAAATAGAAGACGTGGATGGCCGGCCTTCGCCGACCATGACGATGTGGCGGATGGCCGGCCCCCGGCCTTCGCCGGGGCATGCTTCGCCGACCATGACGACGTTTATGTGGATGCGGCCCATCAATCCGCGCATGGGCGATGCGTTTTGGCGTCTAGCCCAGCTTCGCCTCGATCAGCGCATTCTCCACTTCCAGTTCCACCAGGGCCGGTCGAACGTAGTTCAACGCGGCACGGAGCGTTCGAAAGCGTCGTAGCCGCGTTCTTCGACCGGACGAGAGCACGACCCAGGTGTCTCGGCCCGCTGGCGCATAGACAACGTGCGATGGCGCATCGCCCGACTTCGTAACGACAACAATCCTATGGTGGAACACCGGATCATCGGCGCTGCGGCTGCTGATGTAAGCCGAGGCAATATCGCCGGTCGCTGCAAACCATTCAGCGAACATGGCGCGCTCTTCCGGTGTCAGTAACCGGGCCGGCAGATGACGAATTACTTTTTGCATATGGCTCAACATGCCATTGCAACGAAATAGAAGCATTGATTTAGATCAAAATTGTATAGACATCGTAGGCGATGCGAGGACCGTCTTCAACAATGCGGTGTCGTCTCGACAGAGGTTGTCCGCTCCCTCAGGACGGGCAACAGCCGTTCGCGCCGCATCTGATCGGGTAACGCATTGATGGCGCTTACCGCGTGGATGCCGTCTGCCCGGTGGGGTAGTGTTGTCGTGTGCAGCCGATTCGCACCCCAACCCGTGGCAAAGGGGGACCAGCCATGAAGAAACCGCCACCTCGCGGAGCAAGTGCAGCGGCTTCGCCGGCTGCCCTGGCGGATCGTGGCGCGGAGGCCTTACGCCTGGGGCGCTTCAAGGAGGCGATGGAGGTCTTCAAGCAGTTGGCCCGACAGGACCCGCGGCCGGAGTGGGCCCAGCGTCTCGCGGATGCGTATGCTGGTCGGGCCCACGCCATGGCCGACAAGGGCATGTTCAAGGAAGCGGCGATGGTTCTGGAGAACACGCTTGCTCCGGACGGGACGCTGCGCGAGCCGGTGCTCTATCTGACCTGCCTGATCCGGCAGGGGCAGCAACAGAAAGCGAGGCAGACGGCACTCAGGTTGGCCGGCCGGCTTCCAGCGGCCGAGGCCGGTCGCGTGGCCGAACTGGCAGCGGCCCTGGCGATTGCCGTGCCGGCACGGGTCGAGGTGCCAGGCGCCAATCCGCCGGATGGCTCCGGCGGAATCGAACTGAGCCAGGTGGCACGCGCGGCTCTTACCGCATGGCTTCAGGGGAAGCCGTCCGATGAGGTCGATCAGCTGCTCGCCCGAATTCCCTTGCGCTCGCCATTCGGGCCGCTGCGACTCATCCTGAAGAGCCTGATCACACCCGCTGACGCCGCGGAAAAAGCCATCAGTCTGCTGGCCATGATCCCGGCGGGGTCGATGTTCACCGCTGCCCGTGCGGCCGTGGAGGCGACGCTGGCTGATGATCCCGCCGTGCTGCTCGCGCGCTGGAGCGTGCTGCGGCCGGCGCAGCAGGCGTTCGTGGCCGAAACCCGCGGCTTGCTACCAACCGCGACCGCGCTGCTGAGCCAGATCACCGAGGCCGAGCGCAGAGGTCCGGCGGCACTGTTCACACTGTTGCTCAAGCCCGGGCTGCCGCTTCCGGCGGATGATCTCCGCGCCGCATGCCTCAACCTACTGCCGGCGATTCCAGAGTATCTGACGCAGTTCGACCGACGGTTCGGGCCGCTCACCGAAGTGGAGCGTGCGCGCGTGCTGGCTCTGGCGGCCGAGTCGCGCGGGAACTGGAGCCGGGCCCAGGACCACTGGGATGGCGTTGCCGAGGCCTTGTCGCGGCAACAGACGCCGGATGTGCGGCTGTCACGCGGGGTGGTGCTGCGCCATCTGGCTGACATGGCGGAGCGACATCCGGAAATCCACGGCGACCCATGGACAGACACGGTTGCGGACTATCTGGAACGCAGTCTCGAGGCCGACCCCGATCACCTTCCTGCGACGCTTGCCTTGATCGAGCAATATCGGAAAGCCGACAGCCCAAAGGATTGGCATCGCGCGACGGATCTGGCGGCGAAACGGTTCCCCGCCAACGCCGCGATCCTGCTGCACGCGGTCGATGCGGCGGTGGCGCGCAACGCATACAAGAAGGCCGTGGGCCTGGCACGCCGGGTGTTGACGCTGGACCCGATCAACCAGCCGGTGCGCCAACGCATGATCGAGTTGCAGCTCGCCTATGCGCGCAACCAGATGCGGTCCGGTCGCGCCGATCTGGCGGGGAAGGCCCTGTCGCAGGCGGCGGAGTGGGAACGCCCCGATGCTCCGAGCGCGCCGCTGCGGATTGACCGGGCACTCGTGGCGATGCACGGCGAACAGAACCCGGAAGCAGACGCCAGCCTGCGGGAGGCCGTGCGACTGGCGGGCGGCGGGACCGTCGGCTGGTTCCGTGCCGTGCTGGAGGCCGCGCTGATGGGTTGGCCCGACCAGCGCCGCCAGGCAATGCATCGCGAACTGGCCCACGCGCAGACGGGCGAACCGGAGCGGGAGACCATCCTGTCGCTCGTCGGGATGCTCGGCCAGAAGGAAATCCAGGACAGCAAGCGGGCGGTCGCATCGGTGCTGTGGCGGATCGAGCCGACACTGGTGGGAGGCAGCCGCATCGTCTGGTCAACGGCGGAGTTCCAGACCATCGCCGCATCGTTGCATCGCCTCGGTCTGTTCGATGCGCTGCTCAATTACGCGCGGGAGGCGATGCGGCGCGATGCCTCGGATCAGCCGGCCCGCTTCTATCGGATAGTGGCGCAGATCAAGGGCGACCGCGATCGCCTGACCGGCGCGCAGGAGACCGAGCTGTACGACCTCATGGACCAGGCCGGCAGCCGGCAGGATTTCCATATGCTCAACCGGGTGCAGCGCTTCCTGGACGGCCCGGACATGAGCCCAGCTGGCCGCAAGCGGTTGGCATTCGATGCCCCGCCGGACAATTTCAGCGCGGATGACATGGAGGAGCTGCTCGACTTGGCCGTCTCCAACATAGCCGGGATGCCGGACAAAGAGCTCCGCAAGTTGGTGAAGGAATTCGGCCGCAACGGGGCCATCGACAAGCTGGCCGACTATGTCGCCGACTCGCCGCTCGGCGGGATTCTCTCGACCCAGCAGCTCGTGGATCTGTGCGCGACGCTCGTCGGGCGCGTGACCGAAGGCCGCGCCCAACAGGCTCGGTGACGACCGGATTGGCAGCCGTGGAGAGCAGCGGACAATGACAACCGACCCATTCACCGTCCTCGGCGTGGATGAGAACGCCGGCGACGAGGCAATCAAGCAGCGCTATTTGGCACTTGTGCGCGCCTATCCACCGGACCGGGAGCCGGACCGCTTCCAGGAATACCGCCGCGCCTATGAGTCGGTTCGCGGCGAACGGGAGCGTTTACAGGTGAAACTGCTGCGGGCCAGTACCGGCGCTTTGTCCCGGCTGAAGCTGCATTGCCTGCGCTCAGCCGGCACAGAGCGGCGCCGGCCGTCGGAGGCGACGATGGCGGCGCTGATCCTGGACGGGCTGTATCAGGCCGACCGTTGAATCCGGGATTCGGGAAGGAGCCGGAGTGGACGCCGCCGTCAAGGAAAACCTGTTGGATCAGTTCCGCTGCTACCTGGACAGCATCGAGGAGGCGCCCGAGGAACCCGATGACGCGGGCGCGGAGGCCGACCTGTTCAGCGTCTTCGTGGAACTGGCCGCGGTGCGCAACGAGGTGCGCACCGAATCTCGTCTGGTGAAGGAGGCGCTCGATCAGTTTCGCGGCGTATTCGCGACGTTGCAGTCGAGCCATGCCACGCTGGAACAGGAGCTGAAGCGAGTGCAGGGCGAGGCGCGGGAACGCGGGCGTGCGCTGCTGCGGCCGTTGCTGCTTGAATTGCTTGACCTGCGCGACCGTCTGGCTGCCGGGCTGCAGCAGCCTGCCGCGCCGCCGAAGCGCCGGTTCGATCGCTGGCGTAGGCGGCGGCCAGCCGAACCGAAGAGCTGGCGGGAAGGGCTCGGGATCACGCTTAGGCGACTCGACCGCATCCTGGCAGAACGCCGTGTGGCGCGGATCGAGATGGCAGGCAAGCGGTTCGATCCGCGCATGGGGCGAGTGGTTGGCACAACGCAGGACGCGAGCGTCGGCGCCGGCATCGTGGTGGAAGAGGTGACCGCCGGGTTCATGTGGGACGAAGAACTGCTGCGTGCCGCCGAGGTGATCGTCAACAAGATCGAGACCGAACAAAGGGAGACTGTGGGATGATGGACGAGATCGTCGGGATCGATCTGGGAACGACAAATTCCGAGATCGCGGTGTATCGGGACGGCCGCCCGGAAATCCTGGCCGATGAGCAGGGCCGCAAGATTTTGCCCTCGGTGGTCGGCGTTACCGAGTCCGGGGAGCTTTTGGTCGGCGAGGAGGCGCGCAACCAATGGCTGCTCTATCCCGATCGCACGATACGATCGATCAAGCGACGGATGGGCCAGGCCGAGACGGTGCGGATGGCCGGCCAGGATTACGCGCCGCAGGAGATCTCGGCGATCATCCTCAAGCGTCTGAAGGAAATCGCCGAGAACAGGCTGGACCGGCCGGTGCGCAAGGCGGTGATCACGGTGCCGGCCTACTTCTCCGACACGCAGCGCCAGGCGACGCGCGAGGCCGGCGAGATCGCCGGGCTGGAGGTGGTGCGCATCATCAACGAGCCGACCGCCGCCGCGCTGGTGTACGAGGCCGGGCAGCACCAGGGTAAGCGTATCCTGGTTTACGATCTGGGCGGCGGGACATTTGACGTTTCGGTGGTGCGGATCGAGGAAGGCGTCGTGGAGGTCATCTCCAGCCACGGCAACAACCACCTCGGCGGCGACGATTTCGACCAGAAGATCGTGGCCCACATACTTGAACAGATCAAAATCAAACAGGGCGTCGATGTCGCCGACGAGCCGCGGGCGATGACGCGCATTTTGCGGGCAGCAGAGGCGGCGAAACGGCATCTATCGGATCATCCGTACGCCCGCATCGAGGAAGAGTACCTGACCGAGGCGGACGGCAAACCGGTGCATTTGTCGCTCGAACTGGCGCGCGACGAATACGAGCAGATGATCGCTCCGTATGTGGAGGAGACGCTGCAGGCCATCCACAACGCGCTGTCGGCAGCTGATCTGACGGCCTCGCAGGTCGAGGAGATTCTGTTGGTCGGCGGGGCCACGCGCACACCGATGATCCGGCGTCGCCTGCTGGAGGTATTTGCTCGCGATCCGCGCGGCGAGGTGGATGCCGATCTGTGCGTGGCGATGGGCGCGGCGATCCAGGGTGCGGCGATCGTCGGCGCCGAGGTTTCTGCTGTGCTGGTCGATGTGACGCCATACACTTTTGGTACAAGCGCAATCGGCGAACTCGATGGCGAGCTTTATCCGTATCATTACGTCCCGATCATCGCGCGCAACACGCCGATCCCGGTGCGCAAGAGCGAGGCGTTCTTCACGGTGGTGGACGATCAGACCGCGGTGGACGTGAAGATCTATCAGGGCGAGGCTGCGGATGCGCTCGAGAACATCAAGATCGGCGAATTCCGCATTGAGGGGCTGAGCAAGGCACGGGCGGGCAATCCGGTGGTGCTTGATCTGGCGCTCGACCGCGATGGGATTTTGCACGTTGCGGCGCTGGAGAAGAACACCGGCCTGGAGCGGCGGATCAGCATCGACCAAGCAGTGGCGCGCTATGGAGCGGCCGAACTGCAACAGGCCAAGGAGCGGATCGGATCGCTGTTCGGACAGGACGACGCGGACGCACCGGTGAGCGGGGATGCGGCGGGCTCCGGCTATGCGGAATTGGCGGCTTTGTTGGACAAGGCCAGTGCCAAGCTGGATGCGGCGGGGGATGAGGATCGAAACGAGATGATCGATCTGATGGAGACGATCCGCGATGCGCAGGCGGCCGGAAACGCCGCGATCATCGAGCAGGCGCGGACGCAGTTGAGCGATCTGTTGTTCTATCTGGACACCTGACACGGTGGAGGCTTGTCCGGTCTGTCGCGCGAGCCTGAACGGCGCGAGCACGTGCCGGCGTTGCCGCGCCGAACTGCAAAAGGTGCAGGAGGTCGAGAGGCGAGGGCAGGCTCTTGTTGGTGCGGCGATGCTGTCGCTCGTCGAAGGGGATCTGGCCGTTGCTGAAGAACTGCTCGATCGCGCACACGCGGTTCACGCGACGCCGGCGGTGCGCGTCTTGAGGAGGCTGGTGACGGAGCAGCAATTGGTGGATGAGGAGGCGGAGGACGATCCGCAGTATTACGCGGAAGGGGCGGGATAGAAGCTGCCAACGGTTCTCTCCGCAGCCCCGCCTCATCGCTGTCATCCCCGCCCGCGTCGGCATTTTCTTCGCACTGAGCATCATCATCCCAGCCCTTACTCTCGTCATCCCCGCGAAAGCAGGGGCAGGCTCTCGGGGCCGAGGATACCGTCAAAACTGATCTTGCGCGCAGTGCCAAGCGCGGCGGCGACGCGGCCGTGTGGCAGACCGCGGACGACGGTGAAGGCATCGTGCTCGGCGGGGACGACGGTCACATGGCTACGTTATGGACGGTTCTCGGGATGCATCGCGAGTCTTTTCAACGACTTCATAGTAACAGCAAGTAGGAAGCTCGGGCTAAAGTGGCGACCCGAAAGAACGGAGACCCGCCTTGCCCTGACGACACAACGGCACAAGCCACGCCTGAACTATGCAGTGACCCAGGCCGAGCGGGACATCGAGGAAATCGGCGACTTCATCGCTCGCGACAACCCGAGGAGCGCGGTCACATTCATTACTGGGCTGCGCGATCGGTGCAGGCATATTGCCGAACTTCCTCGGGCGGCACCGTTGCGACCAGGGTTGGGCAAAGGCGTTCGGTGCATCGTGTTCGGCGGCTACCTGATCTTCTACATCGTGCACGTCCGTGTTCTGGAGGTCAGGCGCGTTCTGCATGGTGCACGCAATATATCGGCGGATGACATCAACTGATGCACTGCGTCCCACCCGGTCATGCAACCTCTTGCCGGCCCAATGCGTCTGTATCTCGCGCCCGACCTGCACCCGGCACTCGTCATCCGGACGTCCGGTGCGCCTGCCCCTCCATGCCAGGTATCGTCGTCTTGCAGGGCATCTGGTATCAACCGAGGGATAAGAACCGGAGGTCGCGGCCGCGGTGGCCAGCCTGTCAGCAGTCCGCGGCGTCTTCGCCCAACGCAATGCGCGGATCTTCTACGCCGGCAGCGTGACCTGCTGGACGGGGTCGTGGATGCAGCGGGTCGCCACCGACTGGCTGACCTGGGAACTGACCCATTCCGTGCTCTGGGTCAGCGTCATTGCGTTCTGCAATCTGGCGCCGTCCGTGGTGATCTCGCCGCTTGCCGGCGCCGTTGCCGACCGGATCGACCGCGTCCGCCTGACCGTGGCGTCGCAGTTCGTCGCCGCTGGGCAGGCCGCCATCCTGGTGACACTGATCCTCACCGGGCTGATCCGGGTCGAGTTCATCGCGGCGCTGTCGGCATTCAACGGCATGGCCGAGACCTTCGCCCAACCGGCACGCCAATGCCTGATCCCCGGACTGGTCCCGCGCGCCTTCCTGCCCGGCGCGGTGGCGCTGAACTCGCTGACCTACAACGTCGCCCGGTTCGTCGGTCCGGCACTGTCCGGCCCGATGATCGCCGCCTGGGGCGTGGTGCCGCCGATCGCCTGCAACTGCCTGGCGTTCCTGTTCGCCAGCCTGACCATGTATCTGCTCCGGCTCGACCCGGCGATCCGCCTCGGCCACCGCTCGACCCACAGCATCTTCTACGACGCGGCCGAAGGCATCCGCTACGTGGCGCGCCACCGGGGCATCGGTCCAATCATGCTGTTCGCGGCCGCGGTTGGCATGATGTTGCGATCAGTGCCGGAAATGCTGCCACCCTACGTCGCGGACCTATTCGGCCGCGATGCACGGGGCCTTGCAACGCTGGCCAGCACGATGGGCTTCGCCGCACTGATCGGCGGCACGCTGGTGGCGATCCGCGGCCGGCTTGGCGGCCTGACGAGGATCGCGGTCGTCGCCGGACTGGTGCTCGCGCTGGCGACGGCCGGCTTCGTGGCGACGCACCACTTCGCGGTCGGCGTGGTCTGCGTCGCCGTGATGGGCGCGGCCACCACGATGCATGGAATCTCGATACAGACGCTGCTGCAGAACTCCGCGTCTTCTGCGATGGTCGGGCGTGTGTTGAGCCTGTGGGGTATGATCACCCGCGCGGCCCCGGCGATAGGCGCCCTCGGATACGGCGTATCGGCGGAATTCCTCGGCTTGCAACTGCCCGTGCTGATCGGCTGCCTGCTCTGCGCCCTGGCCTGGCTGCGCGCCCAGGCACGCCTGCCGCGCATGGCACCGATCCTGGAAGGCAGCGAGACGCTGGCCTGAGGCGCGCGCTTGCCCTAGAAGGCCGCAGTCACCGCAACACGGAGAGGGGAGAAAAGTCGATGAGCAAAGTCAGCCGCACCGACCCGGGCGCGATCCTGTCGAAGGCCGTCGAGTATCATGGTTTCGTTTATCTTCAAGGTGTTACAGCGAAAGATACAACCAAGGACATCAAGGGCCAAACCGCCGAAGTTCTGGCGCAGATCGACCAACTGCTGGAAACGCATGGCACCGACAACACCCGGCTGCTGCAGGCGCTGATCTGGGTGAAGAACATTCGTGACCGTGATGCGATGAACGAAGTCTGGACGCCCTGGCTGCCGAAGGGTGCGGCACCGGCGCGCGCCTGCGTTCAGGCTGAATTGGCAAACCCCTCGATCCTGGTCGAAATCATGGTGACCGCCTGCAAGTAGGGCTCAGTCTGCTCCCGGGGCGATTCGTTGCGCCGGGAGCCCTCGACATTTTATTGGAATCGTCCGGCCGGGTGCGAATCGGCGCGCCAATCCTCTCGGAGGCTCATCGGAATTGGCCAATTTAGGATAAGTTTCCCGTCTTTCTGATTTGTCCACAGGGCACCCGTGCCTAATTGGGCCACTTCGCACGTAATTGGCCCTGGGTAGGGTTGTCACCATTGCAACCCTGTTGCAAGCGACACACAGAGCTTAATGAACCACCGGGGAGTGGGTTGCGATGCGGGCATGGGGCACCGGCGCTACGATTCTGACTCTCGGATCGATCCTTTCGTTCAGTAGTCCACTGACCGCCCGACCCGCACAGGCGTCTCCGAGCCATGACGGCAGTTCTTCGGCGCAACCTATCGCGCCGACGAGGAGCTACGCCGGTGGCAACCGGTCGCAAAAGGTTGCGCCACATGCCAGCACGGCGCTCCGGGGGCGCCATTATTATGCGGGTGGCGGCGGTATTTCCTGCGTTCCCTTTGCCCGTAGCGATTCCGGAATTTCGGTCCCCGGCAACGCGTGGCAGTGGTGGGAGAATGCCGCCGGGGTGTATCAGCGAGGCCGCGTACCGGAGCCCGGCAGCGTACTGACATTCCGCGCGAATGGCCGCATGTACCTTGGCCACGTGGCCGTGGTCAGTCGCGTGATCAACCCGCGTGAGGTCGAGGTCGAGCATGCCAACTGGGCGGGCACCGGCATGCGAGGCGGCGTCGCCCGCAATGTCCCGGTGGTGGATGTATCCGAGGCCAACGACTGGACCGCGGTGCGTGTGGGTCTCGGGCGGGGCGGCGAGTTCGGCAGCGTCTATCCGACCTATGGTTTCATCTACGACCGACCGGATAGCGGCACATTGGTCGCGGCCGCCCGGACCCCGACACCCAAACCAGCGCTGAACCCGGTGCCCGCTGACCTGCGCCCGGCGCCCGAGCGTGGCTGGCAGATGTATGAAGAGGTGGCCGAGGCGCCCAAGGCGTTGAAGCGCCACCGACGCGGCATCGACCTCTCGCTCAACCATGCGTCGGTGACGGACGCGCCGATCGACCCGAAGCAGTAGGCGTCAGGCCAGCACACCGAGAGCGCCCAGCGCCGTCGCGGCTGCCAGCACCATCAGCGGATGCAGGCGGGTGAACAGGAACAGCAGCACGGCGATGACGGTGATCGCCGCCGCGCCCCAGCCGATGGACGTCGTCCTGATCAGCAGCGCCGCGCTCGCCATCACGAGTCCGGCGGTAACGGGCATCAGGGCGGCCTGAACCAGCCTGCGCCATCGGGCATCGCGGAACCGATGCCACACGCCTGTGGCGACAAACGTCAGTACAGACGAAGGTCCGGCCACACTGAGCGTCGCCACCAGAGCGCCGGGCAGCGCCTTGACGCGCCAGCCGATCAGCGTGACCACCAGCATGTTCGGACCCGGCGCCGCCTGGGCCAGCGCAAAGAGCGCGGCGAAGTCCTGCGCGGTGACCCAGGGATGCACCTGCACCACCTGACGCTGCATCTCCGGCAGCACGGAATTGGTCCCGCCGAATGCCAGCAGCGAAAGCTGTGCGAAGACTGCGGCCAGGCTCGCCAGCGTGGACACGTCTTTCATCGGGCCATGCGCCACGTCAGCAGTGTGGACACCGTCGTCATCGCGACCAGCACCAGCGCGAGCGGCAACCGCAGAACCGCGATCGCCAGGAAGGTCGCCACGGCCACTGCAAGGCCAACCGGGCGCGACCGCAACGGTGCTGCAATCCTCAGCGCATTTGCCAGCACCATGGCCGATGCGGCGGCGGCAAGTCCGGCGAAGGCGTGGCGCACCGTCGGCACCTGCGCATAGCGATCGTAGATCACGCCGAGGGCGATGACGCACGCGACAGGGGCGGCCATCAGCCCGACAAAGGCGGTGACAGCCCCCGGGATGCCGTGGAACCGCGCCCCCAGTGCCACCGTCACGTTCATGACGTTGCCGCCCGGCAGGAACTGGCAGAGCCCGAGCATGTCGGTGAATTCGGTCGCGCTCAGCCAGCGCTTCTGTTCGACCGCCATGCGCCGCGCCCAGGGAAGCACCCCGCCGAAGCCGAACATGCCAACCGTGAGAAAGCCGAGGAAAAGGGCGATGAGGCTGGGTCTCTGTGGCGCGTCCGACATTGCTGTTGGATACTTCGCGCGGCACAACTGGTAAATCGGCTGAACGCATGACCCGCTTGCCGCGCCTCTGCACCGTATTCGCCCTGTTGGCGACGATTGCCGGCACGGCGCGCGCCGCCTGCACGGTAGAGCCGCGCGCCACGGTGCCGCTGCAACTATCCGGCGGACTGATCCTGATCACCGTGGCAGTCAACGATACCGATGCCGTGTTCGTCATGGATACCGGCGCCGAACGGACAATGATGAGCGAGGCGGCGGTCCGTCGGCTTGGACTGGAACGCGACGGATGGGTTGCCTCGACGATCTTCGGTATCGGCGGCTACGAGCGGCGTCCCAACGCGCTGCCGCATTCGCTGCGGCTCGGCCGCATCGCGCTGCGGCGGAGGACGCTGACCGGCGATACCAGTGTGATGGTCGGCCCCCTACCGATGAACCAGATCGAAGGCCGTCCGATCGCCGGCCTGCTGGGACGCGATTTCCTGTCGCCGTTCGACCTCGATCTCGACCTGCCGGCGCGCAGACTGATGCTATATGACGTGCACGACTGCACCATGGGGTTCGTGCCTTGGACGACGCCCTACGCGGCGCTTCCCGCCACGACACCGGCGGGCAATGCCATGGTGATCCGGACCGAGGTGGACGGACGCGCCCTGCGGACATTGGTCGATACCGGCGCCAGCTCGAGCCTGCTCACCGCGTCGGGCATGTACCTGCTTGGCCTGACGGCGGAGATCCTGGAGCACGATTACGGCGGCAACGGCTCCGGCGTGGGTCCGGCGCCCGTGCCGATGCGGCTGCATCGCTTCTCCGAGCTGCAAATCGGTCCGGAGGTGACCCGGAATCCGCAGCTTTGGGTGGCTTCGGCGCGCGTTGTCCCCATCGTGGACATGCTGCTGGGCGTAGATTGGCTGCGGACACGACGGGTGTGGCTGTCCTATGCGACGCGGCAGTTCTTCGTCGCCGTCCGGCGGTAGCGCTGGTCCGGCGTTACCCCAGGTGGTTCGGCGACGGCCAGCGACCGTTCCGGATCGTCATAGACCGGCGGGCGATCACTGTGTGATGTTCGGCCACCTGGTCGCCCGCGACTTGGACTCGGGGGTGTGGCAGATCGCCGAGCGGGGTCACCACTCGGCCTTGGCGCGATTGACAATGACCTTCACCGTGTCGCACTCCATCAGCAGTGCGTGGCTGCGTTTGGCCAATTGCTTTCCTGCCGCGCTGTCCGATGGGTAGTGCAGGCCCAGCACTTCCCGGTTGCGCGCGATCCGCTCCGCCATCCGCTGCAACGGGCCGCGTGACTGGTCAGGCTCAATGGCCAACTGCAATTCCTCGGCAGGCTGCCCGATATCGAGCGGCAACCCTGAATCGTCTAGCAGAGGGTCACCCGTTGCGGGATCGGCGAACGGTCGCGCCTTCGGATCCAGGGTTTTTAGCTTTCGCGGGTCAAGGACCTCTTTCGTCGCGCGCGGCATCACCTCCGCGAGACAAAGTGCGACGAGATGCGATTGGGTCGAGTGCCCGCTTGGAAACGAAGCGTGCCCCGGTACCTCGATTGGTGGCATCAGGGCTGGCGACAGGCTGGACGGGCGCGGCCGGTTGAACTCTTTCTTGTAGTGCATGACCTGAAACTCACCAACCCGTAACGCGATCGTCGCGAGACCAAACGTCCAGGGATGCGAACCGGCTGTGAAGGTCAGGACCCCCCGGAAGTAGTTGATGATTCCGTTGGCCTGGCCCAGCGCTTCCGACAGGACTCCGCCGCGATAGTCAACGAGCTGCACTAGCTCGGCAAGTTCCTGGCCCACATCGGCATCGTCCAAGATTTTCTTGAGGTCCGCCTTGAAGCCGTTCCATCCCTGCTTTTGTACGAACTCGCCGAGCACCGCGATCGCATAGTACTGAGCGCTCCATGGGGAGCCCGGAAACGACTTGAGAGGCTCCTTCGTCAGGCTGACATTCTGCCACACCCCTCCCCGATCGCCAGGCGGCCACTTGTTGCCACGAAACCAGTCTTCGTGCGGCTGCTTCCTTACCGCGGGAGAGACACCGATCAGGCGTGGGGTCGCTGGCAGGTCGCTGGCAGACGCGGCTGCTCCGGTGTTCTCATTCTCGTTTTCGTTTTCGTTCTCGTTTTCGTTCTCGTTTTCATTCTCGTTCGCGCCGCCGATCCTGCCGCTCATTGGGGCATCCTCTCTGTCTGTTGCAGAACCAGGCCGGACCCGCAAGCTTGCGCTCGGCGGCATAACGAAACAGCCTGCGCAACCATTTGTATTTGCAATGATACTCCCCTATGCTCGTGCCGAATGCAAGGCGCTTGGAGATGAAATCCATGACCGCGGGCCGGACGAGCGGACACTACGTAGTATTCGAAGCCGACGGCGAACTGGCTGGCCTGCATAAGACTGCCGCCGACAAGCTCCGCGAGGCGTCGGAAGGCTATTTGAGGGTTGGCCTATCCGGGCTGCCGGACAACGTGACCGCCCGCGTCCGGTCGCATCCGTCCGAGGATTGGGAACTCGTGCTCCACCATAGCGGTCACAGGCACGGCCATGTCAGCGAAAAGGTCTGTGCCGTCGAACTTGCGATTGCTAGTGGGCGCAGGATTTCTCACGATGACGTTGGTGGAATCCGGGCCTGTCTCCGCGAGAGCCTGAAGGATTATCAGGAACTCGGTTCGGACCTGCCGATTTCCTTGGCCGAATACTGGAGCCCCTCCGAGGCGATTGACCCGTTGTTCGGCAATCGTCGCGATGCGCGACGACTGCTGGGCGCGGATTACCTGCGGCAACAGGAAGGCGCGTCGGGCAAGGGAGTGAATGTTGTCGTCGTGGACCAGGGCGTGGACAAGGAGCTTGTCGGGCGTCTCGGCGGAAACTTCGGTGGCGGCTGGACAAAGCCCGGCATGGCGCAGCCTGGCGCCACTAAGGGCGGGCATGGCGCCATGCTGGTGAGCAATGTCCTGTCCATCGCGCCAAAGGCAACGATCTTCGACTGCCCGGCAGTACCCGAGGAGATCGCGAATATTCGCCGCTTTCTGTCGCACGCACATGCGGCTTACAGCCACATGCTCGCCGGCATCGCTCATCTGCGGGAGCTGGACCCTGGCAAATGGAGTGGCCCATGGATCTTCCTGAATGCGTGGGCGACCTTCAGCCGCGGAACGGAGCATCCGGCGGGCGACTATACCAACAATCCGGACCACCCGTTCAACCGGATGATCGATCGCACAGTGGACAGCGGCGTCGATGTCATCTTCGCGGCGGGGAATTGCGGTCAGTTCCAGTCAAGCCGGCGGTGTGGATCGTGCGACCAGGGTCCCGGTCACAGCATCCTGGGCGCGAACTCGCATCCCAAGGTCCTGTCGGTTGGTGCCGTGCGGGTTGATGGACTGTGGCTGGGATATTCATCGCAGGGGCCTGGCCAGCCGAAGCTCGCGCGTCACAAGCCGGACCTCTGCGCACCGAGCCAATTCCGCGAAATGGATGACTCCTATACCAGCAATACGGGAACATCCGCGGCATCCGCGCTCGCTGCCGGGGTCGTGGCCGCGCTGCGGACGACGTGCCATACGAGTGCATTGCCGCCTGACGAGCTGAAAATGCTTCTGATAAAGACGGCGCGACGGACGCAGGGGACAAAATGGAATCGGCAGCTTGGAAATGGCATCCTGGATGCTGCCGCCGCGTTCGACGAAGCGGCAAGCCGCAAGTCCTGAACGGTCGCGAAGTCCAACTATGCAGAACTAAGGTTGCGACACAGGAGGCGATGGACTACCCTGTGCATCTCTCCAACAAGGTGCGCGGCTGCGCCGCCGAGGCGCGGTGATCTGACATGGAACGCAGGCTGGCTGCCGTACTCGTGGCCGACATAGCCGGTTACACCCGGCTGATGGAAGTGCACGAGTTCGACACCCATGCGCGCCTGATGACACTGCGACGGGATATCATCGACACCTCGGTCGCCAGCCATGGCGGCCGCATAATCAAAAATACCGGCGATGGTATCATTGCGGTCTTCGGCAGTGTGAACGATGCCACGGAGTGCGCTGTCAGCATGCAGCAGTCGATCCAGCAGCAGGAGGCAATGCAGCCGTCCGACCGGCGCATCCGCTTCCGCATGGGACTCAACGTCGGCGACGTGGTCGTAGAGGCGGAGGACGTCTACGGCAATGGTGTGAATGTCGCCGCGCGGTTGCAGGATCTCGCGGAGCCCGGTGGCCTGATGATCTCAGCGGCCGTACGCGAAGAGGTTGGGGCCAATCTTGATCTACCGATAGTTGATCTTGGCAACCTCGGTCTCCGGAACATCCAGACGCCGGTGCGCGCGTTTCGGGTCCTGACCAGCACCGAACCAGGCGGACCTCGATCGGCACGCTCCAGCCTGCGCAGGCAGCCCTCGATCGCCGTGCTGCCGTTTCGGACGCTCGATCCCGATCCGGAGCAGGCCTATTTCGGCGACGGCATTGTCGAAGACATCATCGGCGCGCTCGCCACACTCAAGGACCTGCTGGTCATCTCGCGCAATTCCACGCTGGTCTATCGGGGCAAGGACATCGAAGTGAGCCGGATCGGCAGCGACCTCAATGTTCGGTATGTGCTGTCGGGCAGTGTTCGGCGCAGCGGGTCGCGCCTGCGTATCGCAGCGGAGCTTGCCGATACCGAGAGCGGACTTGTGCTGTGGGCGCATACGTTCAACTTCAACGGGGAGGATCTGTTCGAGGTCCAGGACCGCATCGTGACCGAAATTGTCGGCATCCTCGCCCCCCGCGTTCGCGAAGCCGAGATTCAGCTGGCGTTTCTCAAGCGGCCCGAGAGCATGGACGCCTACGATCATTTCCTACAGGCGCTTGCCCTGCTGTACCGCCTCAATGAGCATGACTTCACCCGTGCCGGGACGCTGGTGCAACGGGCCATCGCACTCGACGACAGCTATGCGACCGCGTATGCGTTGGCTGCAGAATGGCACGGACTTCGTGTCGGGCAAGGTTGGTCGCCGGACCCCGAAACGGACAGCCGGGAGGCCGTCCGGCTGTTGGAGGCCGCGGTGGCACGCGACAGCGCCAATGTGCGGGCGCTGGTTCTACTTGGCCATTACAAGTCATATTTGTTTCGTGACTATGATGCCGCGCTCGCACTGTTCGATCGGGCGGTCAACGCCAGCCCGAGCAATTCCTGGGCGTGGGGCCGCAGCGCACCGACATACAGTTACATAGGCGATGGTCATGGTGCGATCGAGCGGGCTGAACGGGCACTAAGTTTATCTCCACAGGATCCGCTTGCGTTCTACTACCATACATCGCTGTGTGTGGCCCATTACACATGCGGTATGTACGAAGAGGCGGCTCAATGGGGTCAGATCGCGTTGACTGAAAACCCGCGCTACGTAGCCGCAGCCTGCCCTACTGCGGCTTCGCTTGCCGCCTTAGGCCAAACGGACGAGGCAAAAGGTCTCGTGCTGACGGTATTGAACACTAGTCCGAGCTTTCGCGCGTCGGTGCATGCAGCGCGCTATCCGTACCGCGATCCGGCCAGACGCGAGCAACTCAGGCGCCATCTCATTGCTGCGGGTCTGCCGCCGTAAGCCAACAACGCTGAGGCGAGATCTCGGTCGCCGCACTGATGCCGACAGCCGAGCATTGCTGCCCGGCTGTCGCGCCTGCACTCCGCTATTTCACCGCCGAGAACGCAGTCGGCGCCAGGATGAAGTTCTTCACGTTGGCGACGATCGCGCCGTTCTTCTCGGTCTCGGCGCGCGCCTTCAGCCATTCCGGATCGGCGCCGAACGCCGCCCATTTCTTCTCGCGTTCGGCCAGCGATTCCCATTTCACGAAATAGTACAGCGTCTGGCTGGATTCACCGATCACCGTGGTCCAGAACCCGGCCTGCTTGATGCCGTGCTTCTCCCACAGGTTCAGCGTGATCGTGTCGAACCGCTTCAACAGATCGGGCAGGCGGCCGGGTACGCACTCATAAACACGCAGTTCATACAGCATCGCGGGTTCCTCCCATCACTTGGTACACGTTCAGTGTGCGGCGCGCCGCTGCCGGCGGCAAGTGGCTCGGTAGTCGCGCTCGTTGCACGAACAGTAAGGAAGTTTCCACACGGAGTTCACCCGAGGACCACAGAGAGCCACAGAGAAGACAACGAATATAGCGCTTCGCGCGAAGCGCCGTTCTCGCTCCCTCCGTGGCTCTCCGGAAGGCTCGGTGGACTCCGTGTGGAACCTTCCTTCTTGCTCGCCCGACCTGCGCTCAGAATCGTTCTACCCACGGTCGCAGCTCCACCTCCCAGGTCCAGGCGCTGCGCGGCTGCTGCACGACGTGCCAATAGCTCGCGGCGATCGCGTCCGGATCCAGCATGCTGTCCGGCTTGTCCGCAGGCTCCGTGCGGCCCGGATTGCGGATCGCCCCGTCGATGACGAAATGCGCCACGTGGATGCCCTGCGGCGACAGCTCGCGCGCCATGCTCTGCGCCAGGCCGCGCAAGGCAAACTTGCCCATCGCGAACGGCGCCGACAGCGGGTAGCCCTTCACGCTGGCGGATGCGCCGGTGAACAGGATCGCGCC
>DATMND010000029.1:0-57906 GCA_035569235.1 Acetobacteraceae bacterium
CGGGTCGAAATGCATGGCGGCCACGTGGTGATACGTCGTGTCGCTGGCGAACGTTATGACGGTGTGGTTCGTCAAACGGGAACGATCGATCTGGCAGACCGAATCGATGGTGGCGGTATTGCCGGACACGCTGACCGCGGCCTTGCTGCATATACTTTTGGCGACACTGGCGCCCATGTCCCGCAGCATGGTCTCGGTTGCCGCGTCGATACAGATCTTGCTGGTGCGCGCCGGGTTGTTCGCATCCACGTTGCTGTGCGTGATCTCCCACAGTCCCGGCCGGCGATGCGGCAATTCGTCCGCCCGCACGACAGCCGAGGAACATGTCGCGGCGACGACCAGAAGTGCGACGCCGCGCATGGCTGTCATGGGGTTTGTCCCGCCGCGGGATGGTCCGGCAGTGCGTCCCACAATCGGATGCCGCCGGTGATGCCGGCCTCGTTCGAGACGATCTGCACCGTTGCGGGCAGGTCCAGCCGGATATACTTCGAATTGCCGCCGCCGATATACAGCGTGTCGCAGGTCGTCAGCGTGTTGATGCAGTCGATCGCCTTGCGGACGCGCCGGTTCCAGCTCTTGCGTCCGACCGCGCGCATCGCCGCATGGCCGATATACCGGTCGTAGGTTTTGTTGCCATGCACCGGGTGTTGGCTCAGTTCGAGATGCGGTGCGGGCCTGCCGTCCTGGAACAGCGCGAAGCCCATGCCGGTGCCGAGGGTGATGACGCACTCCAGGCCGCGGCCGTTGATGACGCCGAGGCCTTGCACGGTCGCATCGTTCTCCAGGCGGGCCGGCGCCCCTAGCTTCTCGGCGATCGTGTCGGCGAGAGGGAAGGCATGCCATGGCTGCGTCCCGAGGTTCGGCGCGGTGAGCACGCGCCCGTCGCGCACCACGCCTGGGAACCCGATCGATATGCGGTCGAACGGCCGGAGCGGACTAGCCAGATCAACCAGGGCATCGACGACGGCGGCGGGGGTCGCCGGATGCGGCGTGTCGACACGCACCGGACCGGCGGTCATGGTGCCGGTCGGGGCAAGAATGCCGGCCTTCAGGTGGGTCCCCCCAACGTCGATCGCGAGCGTAAGCGGACCGACCGGGCGGGCGGTCCTGGTGTTCTTGTCCGATTGACTGCTACGGGCTGCTGGCATGGCGCGATGACTCACTTGCGAGGTAGGCAGGCTATAGCGGGTTCTGGGTGAGTGGAAATGCGCGTCTTAACCAGTTGTGATGGGTATCGCTGCGCTCCACCCATCCTACCGGCTGGTGACGTAGGATGGGTGGAGCGCAGCGATACCCATCACGTCTAGCGGAACCGTCATAACGCATGACCGAGATCTACATCGATGCCGATGCCTGCCCAGTGCGCGAGGAAGCCTACCGCGTGGCGACGCGCCTCGACCTGCTAGTCTTCGTCGTGTCCAATGGCTCGAGACCGATCCGCCCGCCGAGCCTGGCCAACGTCCGGATGGTCATCGTGGGCGCCACACCCGACGCAGCCGATGACTGGATTGCCGAACGCATCACCGCAGCCGATGTGTGCGTGACCGCCGACATCCCGCTCGCCGCGCGCTGCCTCGCCAAGTCTGCACGAGCCGTATCGCCCACCGGCAGGCACTGGACGCAGGACAACATCGGCAACGCGATGGCCGGCCGCGAGGTCTCCCGCCATATGCGTGAAATCGGCCTGACCACCGGCGGCCCCGCCGCGCTCACCAAAGCCGACCGCTCGCGCTTCCTCAGCGCGCTGGACTCCGCCGTGCAGGCCGCGATGGCAGGCCGCCGATGATCCGCCGCGCCACCCCAGCCGACGTGGAAGCCGTGGCCCGACTGCACCAGGAAGTCCGCGCGGCCTGCCTGCCCTACCTGCCTGATCTCCACGCGCCCGCGGAAGTCCTTGCCTACTTCCGCGATCGCGTGTTCCCCACTTGCGAGGTCTGGGCCGCCGGCACCGACACGCTCGACGGCTACTGCGCCTTCCGCCCCGGTTGGGTCGATCACCTCTACATCCGCCCTGAGCGCCACCACCTGGGCTTCGGCACCGCCTTGCTCGGCCAGGCGATGGCGGCCAACTCGCGCCTGCTGCTCTGGACCTTCCAACGGAACGCCGGCGCCATAGCGTTCTACCGCGCCCGCGGCTTTCGCCTGGTCCGCGAGACCGATGGCAGCCGAAACGAGGAGCACGAGCCCGACGCCCTGCTGGAATGGACGGCCTAAAGCTGGCGCGCCAGCTTCCGCGCCAGCAGCCAGCCCGGGATTGCGGAAACCGGCGCACCCGGCAGCAGCAGGAGCCAGCCCAGCGGCTGGCCGTTGACAACCAGATCCATGCCGATGCCCAGCATCATGCCGCCGATCAGGCAACCGGACACACCGGACGCGATGCCGAGCCAGATGATCTCGCTGCGGTCGACCATGTGCCCGCCCTTACACACCCGGGCCGAGGTTTGACAAGGCGCGCTCCCCTCCCCTATACGCCCGGCCACTGCCGGGAACGTGGACGGAGCTTCAGGTTCCGCGCCCGCCGCGCCTGCGTGGCCTACCGGTGCAACAAAAGCCATGCGAAAGGTCAACGCGCATCATGACCAAGCGCGCCGAGAGCAAATACAAGATCAACCGCCGCCTGGGCGCCAATCTCTGGGGCCGGCCGAAATCTCCGATCAACAAGCGCGAATACGGGCCGGGCCAGCACGGTCAGCGCCGCAAGAAGGCCACCGACTACGGCACGCAGCTGATGGCCAAGCAGAAGCTCAAGGGCTACTACGGCAACATCAGCGAGAAGCAGTTCCGCCGCTATTACCAGGAAGCGGTGCGGCTACACGGCGATTCCAGCCAGTACCTGATCGAGCTGCTGGAGCGCCGGCTGGACGCGGTGGTGTACCGCATGAAGTTCGCCATCACCCCGTTCGCGGCCCGGCAGTTCATCTCGCACGGCCATGTGCTGGTGAACGGACGGCGGGTCAACATCGCCTCGTACCGCGTGAAGGAAGGCGACACGATCGAGGTCAAGGAGAAGTCGAAGCAACTCGCGATGGTGCTGGATGCGACACAGAGCACCGAACGCGACGTGCCCGAGTATCTCGAAATCGATCATCGCGCGATGAAGGGCCGCTTCGCCCGCGCGCCGAAACTGTCCGACGTGCCGTACCCGGTGCAGATGGAACCCAACCTCGTGGTCGAGTTCTATTCCAGGTAACCGGGCGACCCCCACCCCTGCTTTGCAGGGCCCGGGCTGCGGGAAAGGGCCATGGCGGCAGGACCTATGCTGGACCAGCTCACCCGCGCACCGGAGGCAGCCATGGCATCGACGGTATCGACAATTCCCACGCGCATGTCGGCCGAGGAATGGCAGACCCGGTGTGACCTCGCTGCCTGCTACCGACTGGTCGATCTGTTCGGCTGGTCGGACCTGGTCAACACGCGCATCACGGCGCGCATACCGGGAAGCCACGACCATTTCCTGATCAATCCCTTCGGCCTGCTGTACGACGAGATCACCGCGTCGTCGCTGGTCAAGATCGATGCCGGCGGCAACAAGGTCGAGCCGGCGGATTGCGCGATCAACAGCGGCGGCTTCGCAATACCGAGCGCGATCCACATGGCGCGCCCGGAGATCATGTGCGTGATCCACACCCACACGGTCGCCGGCTGCGCGGTGTCAATGCAGAAGAACGGGCTGCTGCCGCTCAACCAGCACGCGCTCCAGGTGATCAGTGACGTCGCATACCACGACTACGAATGCACCGGTCGGAATCCCGAGGAACGCGCGCGCCTGCTGGCCGACTTCGGCGATCGCCACATCATGGTGCCGCGCAACCACGGCCTGCTGATCGTCGGGACGAGCATCGCCGCGGCCTTTGTCGCGACGTATCGCATGGAGCGGGCGTGCGCGATGCAGCTTGCGTTCCAGCAGTCAGGCGCGGCGTTCAACCCGATCGACGAGGCCGTCGTCCGCGCCGCCGGTGGCGCCCGCAGGGACGCGGAGAAGATCGAATGGCCGGCGCTGCTGCGCAAGCTCGACCGCATCGACCGATCATTCCGGCAATAGCCGCGCGCAGCCGACCCGTTCACCCAGCCTTGGTGCCGACCGCACAGTGATAGACCTGCGCGATGAAGAACGTGCCCTCGGGCTCGGCCTGTGCGACCGCACGTCGCCATGTCGCCGCCTCGGCCGGGCTCAGCGCGGCGAGGATCTGCTGCTGATAGCGTTCCAGGCGCGGCTGCCCCGGCACGACCGCGACGAGTTGCGGGAAACACTTCAGCCCGGTCAGCCCGAGCGCATGAAAGCGCCGATAGAGACTGGCATCGGCGCAGCCTTTCGGTGCCATCCCGCCGCCGATGATACCCGGCGCCTCGACCTTCGCCTTCAGCGCCGGCGCGAGCGGCAGGTTGACCATGAACGGCATGTCGATTGCGCGTACGATCACACCGATCCGTCCGCCGCGCCGCGTCACGCGTGCGATCTCCGACAGCATCACGTCGGCATCGCCTTCCTCGAACACGGTCGAGGACAGCGCGACATCGACCGCCGCATCGGCCAACGGCAGCGCCTCGGCGCGGCCCTCGCCGAAATCGATGCGTTCGAGTAGCCCTTCGTGTTGCGCCAGCGCGCGCGCCTCGCGCAGCAGATATGGGTTCATGTCGCGGCCGATCACGCGATTGGCGCCGGCGGTGCGGCGGGCGAGTTCGCGCATGATCACGCCCGAACCGCAGCCGACCTCCAGCACGCTCTCGCCCGGTTCGATCGCCAGCGCGTCGAGCAGCGCGCGCACGATGCGGATGTAGCCGGAGCGTCCGCGCTCCTCCAGCGTGGCGACGCTGCCCAGCAGCGCGCCGCCGAGGGTGATCGTGCAATATCGCGCGGACAGCGTCGGGATCAGCGCCTCCCACTGGCCCGGCGACAGATCGAGCGGCAGCAGGATCAGCGGCGGTCCGGCGCCGCGCACGCGAAAGGCGATGCCGGCGACTTCGCCTTCCTGTTCCACCAGGCTGGCCGCCGGCAGCGCGTCGCGGCGTGCGAGGAAGTCCTGCATCACCGTGCCGATCGCCTCGCCGCGCTCTGCGGCGATGTCCGACCAGGTCAGCCCCGCGTAATCGTCCAGCACCGCAACTTCGGCCTGCGGCAGGTCGACCAGACCCGCGCGCACCCGCCGCGCACCCGAACCCTGGTCGCCGCTGACGACCAGCAGCCGCGTTTGCAGCGTCGCCAGGGTGGGCGTGTCCAGCACCATCGGGCACAGCAGCGTCAGCGACGCCATGCGCCTCGGATGTGTAAGCGCAAGGCCCTGCAGATCGGCGGCATTGCGTCCGGCGAAATGCGCGCGTGCGATCCCGAGATGGTCGAGCAGCGCGGCCAGGCAAGCTTCGAGCGGGCGGTCCTCTTCGCGTTTCGCTGCGTTCGCCATGACCCTTCGCCCTTCTCTGCCGGTTCAGCTTACCCAGTAATCGGCAATTAGGACGACAAGTGGCACGCAGAATAATTCGTGTTCAACAGGGCAATCCCTTTTGGGCGTCGCCTTGGTTGCCGACTACTGAAGTAATACCAAGCGCCCTAAAGGTTGACTCTCCGGGCGAGCGCGGCGTCACCGCAAAACCGCCATGGCCGGGCTTGACCCGGCCATCTTTGCAGCCGCAGTGCCGGTTCAGATGGCCGGGTCAAGCCCGGCCATGACGTGTGTGTGGCCAGTGGCATACGTCAACAGTTAGGGCGCTTGGTATAAGTTTCCACCGGACCGCCCGACCCGCCGTGAATGAACCTTGTCGCCGTAGTTTCTGTTTAGTTTGTCAGTCAGGCTCTCGGCGGGTTTCCGCCTCTGGTCGTGGGGCTACTTGGACATCGGGCAGATCAGGCCGGGGCTACCGACTGAGGCCGGTTGCCATCCTCACCTTGGGTCACGAGCACAATCGTCTCGACTTCCGCTGTTTCGACATGATCCTCGCCAGGGCTGACGAAATAGACACCCCCCGTTGAGACAGTCCGCACTGGGTTTCCGTCTTGCTCGACGCGCATTCGCCCCGAAATGACCGCAACCTGAACCCAGCTTGAGTGGTGATGGTTGGGTATCTGGCAGCCAGATGCCATGCGGAAAAACCCCGAGCGCATGCCGTCACCCTCGAACACCGCGCATTTTTCCATCGCGATTCCGCGTACCTTGACTGGTGACCACTCTCGGCTGTCCGCCTCGTGGTATGTTGTCATGACGAGTCTCCCCCGCGCGGCCGATGAGCCCCACCTCTAATGATATGGCGGCTGCAACGTTAGGCGCAAAAAGAATCATGTCGTGGTCAGGCTCGTCAGCCGCATCAGTCCGGTCAGAACCCCTCCCGGATAACCTCCCGTGCGAAGTACGACAGAATCAGATCGGCGCCCGCACGCTTGAAGGCGCCGAGCGTCTCGCGCACCACCGCCTGCTCGTTCAGCGCGCCGGCGGCGGCGGCGAACTTGATCATCGCGTACTCGCCGCTCACCTGGTACACCGCGATCGGCAGCAGCGTCCGTTCGCGCAGCCGCGCCAGCACATCCAGATACGCCAGCCCAGGCTTGACCATCAGCATATCCGCGCCCTCGGCCTCGTCCTGCAGCGACTCCCGCAGTGCCTCGCGGCCGTTCAACGGGTCCATCTGGTAGGTTTTGCGGTCGCCCTTCAGCTCGCAGCCGGCGGCCACACGGAATGGCCCGTAGAACGCCGACGCGAATTTAGTCGAATATGCCATGATCGGCGCGTCAGTGTGCCCGGCAGCATCCAGCGCGTGGCGGATCGCGGCGACCTGCCCGTCCATCATCGCGGAGGGGGCGACCATGTCGGCCCCGGCCTCCACCGCCACCACTGCCTGGCGCGCCAGGTTCTCGATGGTGATGTCGTTCGCCACATGACCGTGCTCGATCACGCCGCAATGGCCGTGGTCGGTGTATTCGCAGAAGCAGGTGTCCGGGATCACCACCAGCTCCGGCGCCGTCCGCTTCGCCTTGCGCACCATGCGTGCCACCAGGCCGTCCCGGTTCCAGGCATCGCTCCCCGAGGCATCCTTGTGGTGCGAAATGCCGAACAGCATCAGCGCCTTTACCCCGTCGCGCGCCAGCCCCTCCACCACGTGTTCCAGCTTGCGCTCTGGGATGCGCGAGACGCCGGGCATCTCGGCGATCGGCAGGGGCTCGTCGATGCCTTCCTCGATGAAGATCGGTTGGATCAGGTCGTTGGCGGTAACCGCCGTCTCCCGCACCAGGGCGCGCAGGGTCTCTGATTGCCGCAGCCGGCGCAGACGGGTCGTGGGGAATGGTGGGGACATGGTGCCTCGCAGTGACCAAGCGTGAGCGTGGTTTAGGCCACAGTGGGATACGTAGCCAGGACGCCAGGCTCAAGCGAGATCCAGTTTACCATGCCCGGCGCGATGCCTGGAGCAAATTGGGCGTCCGCATGAACGCGGAACCACCAGACTGTGGGAAGCAGAGGACGGCATCCCGACGCCGCCTTGGAGCTTCATGTCCAGGAACATGCGGTTCTTCCGAAGCCGGAAGGAAACAAATTTTCCGACTTGGCCGCCGTGAGGCTGCACGGCGAAAGGGGTAGTCCATCGGCGCGCGGGTGCTTATATGGCGGTTCGGGTGCATCCCGGTTACGTTCAGACGGCTGGACAAAAGAATGTTCATGCTGGCTGGCCAGGACGACGAGAGAATGCGGACGCTGAGGTTGGGATATGAACCGGTCCCGAGGCCGCGTACGCCTTGCGGAGGATTAGAGTAGGCTTATGGACGGAACTGCAGAATCGGCGGGACGACTGGCGCTGGTCCCGGATCACTTCGACGGCCGCCGGTTCTTCAACCCGCATTTGCCCGGCGGCAGGAGCCTCCGCGACGTCCGCCGCTGGCAGCGAACACGGCAAAAGGCGCCGTGGCCGGAGCATATTGAGGACGCAATGCTTCCGCCGCCTGACCGTACCGCACACGACACGATAGCGGCGACCTTCATCGGCCATTCGACATTCCTGCTGCAGGTAGGTGGTCTCTGCGTGCTGACCGACCCGATCTGGTCCGAGCGATGCAGCCCGGTTTCCGTGGCGGGCCCGCGCAGAGTTCGGCGGCCCGGCCAGCGACTGGATTCGCTGCCGAGCGTGGACCTGCTCCTGGTATCGCACAATCATTACGACCACATGGATTTGCCGACATTGCGGAAGGTACAGGCGCGCTGGTCGCCGTACGTGGCGACCGGCCTCGGCAACGCGCGTCACCTTGCGAAGGCGGGCATTCGGTCAGCAGTCGAACTCGATTGGTGGCAGAGCACCGAACTCGCAGGCGCGAAGGTGACGTATGTGCCTGCTCAGCATTTCTCCTCACGCGGGATCCACGACCGGGACCGCTGCCTTTGGGGCGGGTTCGTCATCGAGTTCCGAGGCGCCGTGGTCTACTTCGCGGGAGATTCCGGCTACTGCCCGCACTTCGCCGAGATCGGACGCAGGTTCCCCTGCATTGACCTCGCGCTCATTCCCATCGGTGCTTATGAGCCGCGATGGTTCACGCGCCGCAATCACGTGGACCCACAGGAAGCGGTGCGGGCGCATCTGGACCTGAAGCCGCGTCGCAGCCTCGGGATGCATTTCGGCACCTTCCAGTTGACCGACGAAGCCATCGATGCGCCGGTGCTGGCCCTTCGACAAGCGCGCGCGAAGGCGGGCGTCGCGGAAACGGAGTTCGACGTCCTCGCCTTCGGAGAAACCCGGCAATACCCGACGATATGAAGGGGTGCGATTTCGGCTGAAATCGCAGGGTTTATCTCGTTACACTTTTGCAGACCGCTCCGGCGCCGATTGGCGCAGAGCGTCTAGTGTTGCGCAAACTCGTAAGGGTGTTGAACCGGAAGAAGTAGGTAATAGTGCCGTGTCGGGACGATTTTTCCATCGGTATCGAGCCTGTCAGGCACCGTTCGACGGACCTTGCCGTCGCATTGCGGCGCTCGCAGGTACGGTGCGGGATCGACCGGCATGCCGGCCGATATCATCTCGAAATACAGATGCGCGCCGGCTGTGATGCCGGTCTTCCCCACCACCCCGAGCTTCTCGCCAGCCGCAACAGTGAGCTTACCGTCGGCGAAAGCCGGCATGACCGTCGCAAAATGGCTGTAGACGCCAACGAAGCCGTCGTGCTGCACCAGCATTTCGAGGCCGCCTGGTCCCTTGCTCTGGATGCGGATCACCGTACCGGGCGCGGCGGCCACTACCGATGCACCCTCGGGTGCCGGTAAATCGACGCCATAATGGTACGAGCCTGCCTGTGGCAGGTTCGGCAGCACGCGCGGGCCGAATGGCGACGAGATGCAGGCCGGAGTGACCGGCGGCAGGAGGATTGCCGCGTGCCGCGATTCCGCCGCAATGGTATCAACTGACCAAAACAGAGCGGTTACGTACGCCGATGCAACGAGAATGGATTTCAATGCCATGATGACGACTGGACTACCGCAAAAAAGCTCGTGCCATTAGATGCCCTTTCGGGTAGTGCCCGCATGGGGTCGGGCTCAATTTACCCGGTTCGATTGCTGAGTGGTCGTGCCCGTCTCTATCATTCGGGCCGATTCCGAGGAACCTCGACAGCTTTACCTCCCCCGTCATGGTGGGCCCACGGGTCGGGCCAAATGCCCGCCCGAGGACAGGCTCCGGCCCACCATCCACGTCTTTGCTGATCGCAGCAATGACAGACGTGGATGGCCGGCCTTCGCCGACCATGACGACGGGGGCGATCGACGGGTCACTCGCAAGGGCGGTTGGTATTACGCGCAAGCATGATCCTTGCTGCGGCGGCTCTCCAGCGTTGCAATGCTGCGCTGCATCATTTAGGAAGGCGCCGAGCAATCACACGATGCAGAATGCCATTCGGAACATTCGGATTTGGGATGAGCAATGCCAGAAGCGCCAAATCTGACGCGTACCGCGCCGACGGATCACGCGATCGGCATGAATTGGGGTGCCGTCGATCTCAATTTGTTGATCGTGTTCGACGTGGTCATGCAAGAGCGCAACCTGACCCGTGCGGGACGGCGCCTCGGGCTTAGTCAGCCCGCCGCGAGCCATGCGCTGGCCCGCCTGCGCCACATGCTGCATGACGATTTGTTCATCCGTGCACCCGATGGCATGCGGCCGACACCGCGCGCCGAGCAGATAGCGCAACCCGTGCGCGACGCGTTGCGCGAACTGCGCATCATACTGGAACCGGAGGCATTTGATCCGGCCAGCTCCACGCGCGAATTCAGCCTCGCGGTGAACAACTACGCCGCACGCGCCATCGTTCCGGCATTGGCGCGGACGGTGGGCAATCTGGCGCCGCGCGTGAGCCTCGACATCAATCCCATAGGCATGCGGGAGGTATTGGACCAGTTGGATGCCGGCGGGATGGACGTGGCACTGACCGCACTGGTCGATGGCGGCGAGCGGTTCAAATGCGTCCGCGTGACGGATGACGATTTTGTAGTACTGCTGGACGGCGCACACAGCGCTGCCAGAGATGCGGTGATCCCGGCGGAGCGGCTCGCAGAGATCCCGCATATTGCCATCACCTCGACCGGGGACGACACGAGCTTCGTCGACGACGCTCTCGAGCACCACGGACTGACACGGACGATCGCCACGCGTGTGCCGTTTCTCTCGGTCGTGCTGATGCTGGTTGGTTCCGATCGGCTGGCGGTGGTGCCGCGCCGCGTCGCGGACGATCTTGCGCGCATCTGCCCGCTCGTCGCCCGCGAATTGCCGTTCCCGTCGCCGCGCATCGTGCTGTCGATGATCTGGCATCGGCGGCTGGACAATCACGCCGCGCATCGCTGGTTGCGCGATATGATCAAGGCATCGGTGCAGACCTGACGGCGCGCGCCGCGCCTCATTCTTCCACGGCATGTCCGCATTCATCCGTCCCACCTCGTGATCCGCATGGGCTGCGCCGATATTGCAGCGCAGCACGAAGGAGGGTGGAGGCAAAATGAACCGCAGAGGAATGAAGGCGGCGCTGCGTAATGGCGCGATTGGCCTGTGTGTCGTCGCCGCTACCGTCGTGGCCGTCAGGGCTTCGCGCGCGCAGCGTACGCTGACCGCACAGAGCGACTCCGCTGTGACCTCGCTGGTTCCCGTCGTGACCGCGAAGGCGACACGACAGGATGTGCCGATCTACGCCACCGGCATCGGCACCGTGCAGGCGTATCAGTCCGTTCTGGTCCGCGCGCGCGTCGATGGCACGCTGACTCAGTTTCCCGTGCGCGAAGGCCAGGAGGTGAAGCAGGGCGACCTGATCGCGGTGATCGACTCGCGACCGTATCAGGCGGTGCTTGACCAGGCCACCGCCAAGAAGGCACAGGACGAGGCGCTGCTGGTCAACGCGCGACTTGACCTCACGCGGTTTCAGTCGCTGGCCAAGCAGGATTTTGCATCGCGCCAGCAGGTCGACACGCAGCAGGCGCTGGTGAACCAGTTCGTCGCCACCATTGCCGGTGACGGTGCTGCGATCGAGGCGGCGCAGCTCAACGTTGCGTATTGTTACATCACATCGCCGGTCGATGGCCGCGTCGGATTGCGCCAGGTCGACCCGGGCAACCTGATCCATGCGACCGACACGACGGGCATCGTCACGATCACGCAGATCCATCCGATCTCCGCCACCTTCACCCTGCCGCAGGAGGAACTGCCGCGCGTGCAGGCCGACATGGCGGGCGCAGCGCCGGTGCTGGCCTATGCGAGCGACGATCGCACCGAGCTGGGCGATGGAACGTTGCTGACGCCGGACAACACGATCGACACAACCACCGGCACGATCCGGCTTAAGGCGACGTTTCCCAACAAAGACGGAAAACTCTGGCCGGGGCAGTTCATCAACGCGCACCTTCAGATCGGCACGGCGCACGATGCGGTGACCATCCCGCCCGCCTCGATCGAGCATGGACCGGATGGGCTTTTCGCCTACATCGTCAAGCCGGACGCGACGATCGCGCAGGCGGCAGTTTCGATTGGCTACCAGAACGACCAGCTTGCCGTGGTCAGCAGCGGTCTTGCCGGCGGCGAGAACGTGGTGGTCGACGGGCAGTCGCGATTGCAGGCCGGCACCAGGGTCGCCGTCACCACCGCGCAGCAGGCGGGCTGACCGATGAGCATTTCCGCACCATTCATCCGCCGGCCAATCGGCACGTCACTGCTGATGGCGGCCATCTTCCTCGTCGGTCTCGCGGCCTATCCGCTGCTGCCGGTAGCACCTTTGCCGCAGGTGGATTTCCCGACGATCACCGTCACCGCGCAATATCCGGGCGCCAGTCCGGACACGATGGCTTCGTCAGTCGCCGAACCGCTGGAAACGCAATTCAGCCAGATCAATGGCCTGGCGCAGATGACTTCGACGAACGTGCTGGGCACCACCACGGTTACACTGCAGTTTGACCTCGATCGCAACATCGACGCCGCGTCAACCGACGTGCTGGCGGCGATCAACGCCGCGCAAGGCCAGTTGCCGAAGAACCTCCCGAACCAGCCGACCATCCGCAAGGTCAACCCGGCGGATGCGCCGATCTTCATCCTGGCGGTGCAGTCAAACGAACTCCCGCTGACAACGGTGGACGACTACGCGGAGAACATCCTTTCGCAGCAGCTGTCGAAGATTTCCGGCGTGTCGGAGGTATTGGTCGGCGGGCAACAGAAGCCCGCGATCCGCGTGCAGATCGACCCTGCCAAGCTGGCATCTATGGGTCTTACGCTGGAGGATGTGCGCAACGTCATCACCAATGCGACGGTGAACAGCCCGAAGGGCAGCATCGACGGCCCCGACAAGTCCTATACGGTGCTGGACGACGACCAACTCACGGACCCCGCGCCGTACAACGACATCGTCGTCGCCTGGCGCAACGGCGCGCCGGTGCATATCGGCGACATCGGCCAGGCGGTGCGCGGGCCGCAGAACCGCGAACTCGCCGGCTGGCAGAACGGCAAGCGCGGCGTGCTGCTGCTCGCGTTCAAGCAGCCGGGCGCCAACGTGATCCAGACCGTGGAGCGCATCAAGGCGGCGCTGCCGGCACTGGAGGCGTCCATCCCCCCGTCGGTGCATGTCAACACCATCGTCGACCGCACCCAGGTGATCCGCGCATCGGTCAGTGACGTGGAGTTCACCCTGGCGCTGTCGATCGGGCTGGTGGTGATGGTGATCTTCCTGTTCCTGCGCAATGTATGGGCCACGATCATCCCAAGCGTCACCGTGCCGCTCGCCTTGGTCGGCACGCTGGGCGCGATGTACCTGATGGGTTTCAGCCTCGACAATCTGTCGCTGATGGGTTTGACGATCGCTGTCGGCTTCGTCGTTGATGACGCCATCGTCATGCTGGAAAACATCTATCGGCATATCGAGGACGGCATGACGCCGATGGACGCTGCGCTCAAGGGTGCCGGCGAGATCGGATTTACAATCGTCTCGATCAGCCTGTCGCTCATCGCGGTGTTCATTCCACTGCTGCTGATGGGCGGTATCGTGGGGCGCCTGTTCCGCGAGTTCGCCATGACGGTATCGATCACGGTGTTGGTCTCGGCGATGGTCTCGCTGACGCTGACACCGATGATGTGCTCGCGCTTCCTGGCGAACCACAACGGACAGCATGGTCGGCTCTACCGCATGGTGGAGGCAATGTTCGACGGCATGCTGGCGTTCTATCGCACCACGCTGGACATCGCACTGCGCTTCCGGTTCGTCACGCTGATGGTGTTCATCGCGACGGTCATGGTCACCGGGGCACTGTTCGTCATCATTCCGAAGGGGTTCTTCCCGACCCAGGATGTCGGCCTGATCATCGGCATTTCCGAAGGCGCCCAGGATTCGTCGTTCGAACACATGGCCAAGCTGCAGCAGCAGCTCAACGACATCGTCGCGCATGATCCCGCGGTGGCGTCGTTCGCCTCGCAGGTCGGCGCGGGAACCGGCGGCCAGCAGGGCAATGACGGGCGGATGTACATCAACCTGAAGCCCTGGGATCAGCGGCCCGGCGATGACGTGATGAAGGTGATCGCCAGGCTGTCGCAAAAGGTACAGGCGGTGCCCGGCGTGCAACTGTACATGCAGCCGGCGCAGGACATAAATGTCGGCGGCCGACTGTCGCGCACGCTTTACCAGTACACGCTGCAGGACGCCGACCCAGCCGAGCTGAATGCCTGGGCGCCGAAGATGCTGCAGCGGATGCAGTCGGTGCCTCAATTGCGCGACGTCGCCACCGACCAGCAGATCGCTGGTACCACCGCGACACTCACCATCGACCGGGACGCTGCACAGCGCTTCGGCATCGAGCCCCAACAGATCGACGACACCCTGTACGATGCATTCGGGCAACGCGAGGTGACGCAGTATTTCACCCAGCTCAACTCATATTTTGTCATCCTGGAAGTGCCGCCACAGCTCGAGGGCGACGTGGCGACGCTGCGCAAGCTTTATGTGCACGCGCCCAATGGCCAGGCGGTGCCGCTGTCGGTCCTGGTGCGCACCGATACCAAGCCGATCACGCCGCTGGCGGTGAACCATCAGAGCCAGTTCCCGGCGGTGACCATCTCTTTCAACCTGGCCCCCGGCGCATCACTGGGCGACGCCGTGACGGCGATCAACCATATCCGCGACGAACTGCACGCGCCGCTGTCACTGCAGGGCAGCTTCGAAGGCAGCGCGCAGGCCTTCCAGACGTCGCTCAGCACCGAGCCCTACCTGATCGCCGCGGCGTTGACCGCCGTCTATATCATTCTCGGCGTGCTCTACGAGAGCTACATCTTGCCGCTTACAATTCTGTCGACTTTGCCGTCGGCCGGCGTTGGCGCATTGCTGATGCTGATGCTGGCGCACACCGATCTGTCGGTGATCGCGATGATCGGCATCATCCTGCTGATCGGGATCGTGAAAAAGAACGGCATCATGATGGTGGACTTCGCCATTCACGCCGAACGCACCGACGGCATGGCGCCAGCCGAGGCGATCCGCCAAGCCTGCCTGCTGCGCTTCCGCCCGATCCTGATGACGACAATGGCGGCGTTGCTGTCCGGGCTGCCGTTGATGCTGGAGAGCGGCGCAGGTTCGGAACTGCGCAAGCCGCTAGGCTACGCGATGGTCGGTGGGCTGATGCTGAGTCAAGTACTCACTCTCTACACGACACCCGTCATCTATCTTTATCTCGATCGGCTGCAGCATCTTCTGTCGCCGCAACAGCGCGCGCGGCTGCCTCGACTGGCCGAAAAGTTGGGAGAGGTCGGCGCTGGATAGTTCCATGTGCCAATGCAGGCGCCGCATGAGCCGAGCGCTTTTCCATCGACGTCGCGGATACATCTTTCGTGCACACAGCAAGGACCGCTGCCATGCCTGATCTTACCGTCAACGGAGTCCGACACAGTCTGGACGCCGATCCCGCCATGCCGCTGTTGTGGGCGTTGCGCGATCTGCTTGCTTTGCGCGGCACGAAGTTCGGCTGCGGCATCGGCGCATGCGGCGCCTGCATTGTTCATCTGGATGGCCAGGCTGTGCGCTCCTGCATCACCACGCTGGAGGACGCTGTGGGCAAGCAGGTGCTGACCATCGAGGGCCTCGGCATGCACGGCGAGCACGCGGTGCAACGTGCATGGAAGGCAGCAAACGTGCCGCAATGCGGCTACTGCCAGCCGGGCCAGATCATGCAGGCCGCCGCGCTGCTGAAGCAGACACCGAAACCGACCGAGCAGCAGATCATCGATGCGATGAGCGGGAATATATGCCGTTGTGGCACGTATCAACGGATCAAGACAGCAATCCACGCCGCGGCGGCGGAGGAAGCGTGATGAGCAAGCTCGAAAATCTCAGTCGCCGTCATGTGCTGAAGGGCATTGCACTGTCGCGCTTCATGCTCGGCGCGCGGGTTGCCACGTGGTCGCCAATCGACCAGGCCGGCGCCGAGCCTGCATCCTTCGCACCGAACCTTTTCGTCGCCATCGCGCCCACCGGCCAGGTGACGATCGTCGTGTCACGCTCGGAGATGGGCACCGGCATCCGCACGAGCCTGGCGATGGTGCTCGCTGACGAACTGGATGCGGACTGGCAATCCGTGCGTGTGGAGCAGGCACAGGGCGATGCCAAATACGGCGACCAGAACACCGACGGCTCGAAGAGCATTCGTCTGCTGCTGAATACGATGCGCGATGCCGGCGCCGCGGCTCGGCACATGCTGGTGACTGCCGCCGCGCATCGCTGGGGCGTTGCGCCGTCCGCGTGTCACACGGAGGCCGGCGCCGTCGTGCTCGGCGCATCCGGCAAGCGCCTGGGCTATGGCGAGCTGGCCGAGGATGCGGCGAAGCTGCCGGTGCCGCCGCCCGCGTCGGTGCCGCTGAAGTCACGCGCCGCCTGGCGCTATATCGGCAAGCCCGTACCAATTGTTGATCTGGACGACATCGTGCAGGGCACTGCGGTCTTTGGCATCGACGTGATGCTGCCGGGAATGAAGCACGCGTCGGTCGAGCGACCGCCGAGTTATGGCGGGCGCGTGAATAGCTACGATGCAACCGAGGCGTTGAAGGTGCCGGGTGTCGAACGCGTGGTGGAAATTCCCGGTGCTCCGCCGCCATCCGGGTTCCTTCCGCTGGGTGGCATCGCGGTGATCGCCGGCAATACCTGGGCGGCCATGCAGGGCCGGCAAAAGCTGCGGATCGACTGGGAACCCGGGCCCAATGCCGACTACGACACCTCGGACTACCGCGCCGCGTTGGAGGCCACCGCGCGGCAACCGGGCAAGGTGGCGCGCGAGAATGGCGACGTAGATCGCGCTTTGCAGGTCGCGAGCAAGCATGTGAGCGCCGATTATTTCGTGCCGCATCTCGCACACGCGACGATGGAGCCGGAATCATGCACGGCAGTGTTTGTGGACGGCGCGTGCACGGTATGGGCTGCCACACAGAACCCGCAACAGGCACGCAGGACGGTCGCGGAACTTCTGGACATCAAGCAGTCGGCGGTAACGGTCAACGTCACGCTGCTCGGCGGCGGGTTCGGACGGAAGTCGAAGCCCGACTATGTTGCCGAGGCGGCATTCCTCGCCCGTGCGGTTGGCGCGCCGGTGAAGGTGACCTGGACGCGGGAAGATGACCTCGTGCACGGCTACTATCACGCAATCGCCGCGCAGCATCTGGAAGGTGGCCTGGATGCAAACGGCAAGCCGGTTGCGTGGCTGCACCGCACGGTGTTCCCCTCGATCGGATCCACCTTCACCGCCGGTACCGTGTACGGTTCGGCCGGCGAACTGAGCCAGGGCGTGGTGGACATGCCGTTCGACATCCCGAACGTGCGCTGCGAGAACGGCAGGGCGGACGCCCATGTGCGCATCGGTTGGTACCGCTCCGTCTACAACATCCCGCACGCGTTTGCGGTCGGCTCGTTCGTCGATGAGCTTGCGGCAGCGGCGGAAAAGGACCCGGTGCAGTTCCTGCTGTCGGTGCTCGGTGAGCCGCGCAAGCTGGACCCGAAACTGCTGGGGTCCGCGTACAGCAACTACGGCGCATCGCTGGACGAGTATCCGATCGATATCGGCCGGATGCGCAACGTGGTTCTGTTGGCGGCCGCGCGTTCCGGTTGGGGTTCGCCGTTGCCGACACGCCACGGTCGCGGTATTGCCGTGCATCGCAGCTTCCTGACCTACGTCGCCGCGGTGGCGCACGTGGCAGTTGCGGCGGACGGCACGGTGACGATGCCGCGCATCGATTTGGCGGTGGATTGCGGAATGGTGGTGAACCCCGACCGTGTGGCGGCACAGTTCGAAGGCGCGGCAATCATGGGCCTCGGCAATGCACTCTACAGCAGCCTGACCTTCAAACAGGGCCGCGCGGAACAGAGCAATTTCGCCGACTACCAGGGTCCGCGCATCGATGCGACGCCGGAGACGCATGTTTACGTTGTGCGGAGCGAAGCGTCGCCCGGGGGTGTCGGTGAACCTGGCGTTCCGCCTGTGTCCGCGGCGATCTGCAATGCGATCTCCAACGCAGTAGGCCGCAGGGTTCGCGCTCTGCCGGTTGATCCGGCGGAGCTGAAATCGGCCTGAGCCGACGCGCGCGGCCATGCTGCCCAGTCTCACCGGTTCCACCGCTACAATGATATGGTAATCTGTAGCTCTCCATATCGGTGCACAGGTAGCATGGCCGCGCTGGTTGATGTCAGGGCCTTCAAGGGAGTGGACCCCGCCGAGCTCGATCGGATCGAAGCAAGAAGCCGAATTATCGAGCCACGTGACGGCACGCAGATCTTCGCCCACGGCGACGCGGCAGACGCCGTGTATGCCATCGTCGCAGGCGAAGGTCATGTTCGTATCGGTACGATTGATCGAAGCAGCAAGGGCCTCATGATCGCGATCTCCGGTGCGGGTGACCTGTTTGGGGAAGTCGCGGTGATCGATGGCAGTACGCGCACGGCTGACGCCGTTGCTGAAGGCCGCGTGCGGCTGTTGCGGATCAACAGCGGCGTGTTCATGGAGGCGTTGGAGAACAATGTTAAGCTCGCCAGCAATCTCTGCCGAATATTTGCCGGTCAATTTCGCCGGACGTCCGAGTTGCTCCTGGATGCGACGTTCGAAGGTCTGGAAGTCCGACTTGCACGTCAGGTGCTCTATCTCGCCAGACGTGAGGGTCGACGTACCGAGCAAGGCCTCCAGCTTGCTGGCCGGTTTCGACAGAGCGATCTGGCAGACCTGCTGGGAGCCACGACCCGCAGCATCATTACGATCCTGAATGCCTGGCGAGCCTCTGGTCTCGTCATTTACGATCCTGCCCGCGCGCAACTTACGATTTGCCGTGAAGCGGGCCTGCAGGCACTGGCAGGCAGCGGGGAACCGCTGGAGCAGATCTAGGAGCCGCCGAGCAACTACCGAATCATCTCGGGACGCGGCTCCCCCTACGTCGTCATGGCCGGCGAAGGCCGGCCATCCACGTCTTCGCCGCGACTATATAGGTGTGACTCGTGCTTCGCCTGAAGCACCAATACCAATGGCCGATACCGCTGAACCCCCGGCTTAGCTTCCCCCACCATGGCGGGCGAAAGTCCGCCATCCACGGCTCTGCTGATCATGGTAAGAAAAGACGTGGATGGCCGGCCTTCGCCGACCATGACGGTGTCGTCGACCGGTCGGTCACTTACAAGGGCCGTTCACATGACTTTTGCGGCGGATCAATGCTTACCTTCGACGGCTGGATCGCGTTGTAACGCTTGTCCGCCAGGCAACCATTATGGCATGGTTGCGCGGTTGCACGGCTGTATGCTTGCATGATTGCATGCGGCGGATGCACGCATGAAGGCATGCCATGAGCGACGATTATGACACCGACATCGTGACCTGGAGCGAGCGCCAAGGCGCGCTGCTGCGCCGACGCGCCGCCGGCGAGCTGGTTGATGACGCTGAACTGGACTGGCCAAACATCGCTGAGGAGATCGAGAGCGTGGGTCAAGGCCAGACTAACGCGGTCGAGTCTCTGCTGTTCCAGGCACTTCTGCATGACCTAAAGGCTAGCGCGTGGCCATTGTCGCACGACGTACCCTCTTGGCGAGGCGATGCACGCGGGTTCCGGGCGCAAGCGCGACGCAAATTCAAGCCGTTGATGCGACAGAAGCTCGACATCCCCGGGGTGTATGCCGACGCGCTACAGGCGCTTCCCGAGACGATGGACGGCCAGCTGCCAGTGCCTGTGAAGACCGCCTGCCCGGTGACATTGGACGAACTGCTTAGTCATGATTCAGCAAAATGACCGCCGCCGGACCATTGGCGTTGGAAGCAAAATGACCAGATCCTGCTTGGTGGCCACACACGGTTTGGCAATTCTGATCGCGGGCTCGTCACTCGGCCCGGCCTTCGCGGCCGACCAGACTCAACCTACAGTAACGAACGCGCCCGCCGTCAAAACCGGCAAGGAACGTCTGACCGACAAGGCATCCGACGAACAGCGCGTAAATGATTGCAAGGTGGCGCAGGCTCGGCGGACACGCCCTCGGCCGACCACCTGCACAACGGGCGCCGGAGGCTGACGACCTTTCAGCCGCTTGGCTCGATAAGTGTCGTCGCTTCGAGCTCAGCTTCCACGCCGGCGCGCGTGAGATGCACGGTGTGGTATTCGCCACGCAGCCAGGGTTCGAACTGGTCGCGATAGTGCGGGCTGCCGGGCACGCCGGAATTGCCGATGTTTTGCACGGCAAGAAACGAATCCGGCGCAGCGAAATCCACGACGATGCGGTATTCCGCGCCCGAGCCTGCGACGTGCGGTGGCAGCTCGCCGCCGGTATTGCGGATCGTGTGCGACCCGCCGTTCACCGCGGCCGGCCCGATGTCGAACGCCGAAGAATTGACCGCATCTGAAAGCGGGTGGCGCCAATGTGCGATATGTACGCGCCCCCACTGCCACGCGGTCCGGTCCGCGCCAAGACGTTCGGTGAGCGTCGCGATGCTTTCGCGCACAACCGCAACGACGGTGTCCGGAATGCCGGCGACAAAGTAATCGGGTACGGCGCCTTCGATCACACTGGTGGCCAGCCCGGTCTGCTGTTGCGCCACATCGATCAGATGTGCCGGCAGATGCGCTTCAAGCACCATGCGATTCCAGATTGCCATGAACGTCTCGAACACCGTCGGTGCAGCACTGTCGAGCGTGTAGCAATGATCCCAAGCGCGCAGGATCGACGCGACCTCCGCGGCCTCGCACCCCACGCTGCCCGCAAGTGCGGCAAGAATATGCGGAACCGTGCGTTCCGCTCGGCTGCTCTTCACGTCGTTCTGCAGTGCGATGTTAGCTGCAACGTCCATCCGCGACGTACCGGCAAACACCTCGGCCAGGCGCACGCCACGATGGCCCTGCGAATACGCGCCGTAGATCGGGAACGGATAATCGGCCGGCACGACACGCTGGTTAGCGCTCGCAACCGTGCCATCCGGCGGATCGTAACGGTTCGGCAATCCATCGAAGGGGATGTAACCGGTCCAGTAGTCGGCGGGATTGTTGGCATCGCGCACCCCCGGCCAGACTCGCCCGCGGATCGGCACGCGACCGCACATTTGATAACCAATATGCCCGTCGCAATCAGCATAGATGTAGTTGAACACAGCGACCGACCAATCGCGCAGTGTTGAGCGGAATCCTGCCCAGTCCTTCACCCGGCCGAGGCCGATGATGGCGCGCAGATCGTCGATGTGCTCCATGCCCACCCATCGCAACGACATCGGCGGATCGCCGTTGGCATCGATCGACGGCACCAACGCATTGATCACGGGGCCGCGCACAGTGGAGCGAATCGCCACCTCACGCGCCGCCTCGCCACGCACCGCGATGCTTGCTGTCCGGCGCTCGAAATGCCGCCACACTGCGCCGTCGCGATAACGGGTGGCATCGGCGGGATCGACCTCTTCGCGGTACAGATCGCGCGTCGAGGCTGCGTTGTTGGTCAGACACCACGCCGCGATCCCGTTGCTGCCCCACCACAGGCCGGGTATGCCGGGGTGGCCGCATCCGGCGGCATGATCCTCCGGTCCGTGCAGGGCGAACTCGTACCAACTTGCGGGCACCCAGAACGGCTGGTGCGGGTCGCCGCACAGTACCGGACGGCCGCTCGCCGCGCGTGCCCCGGAGATCGCCCAGTTGTTGCTGCCGGTCGCATCGTCGGTACCGGCATGCCGTGCGTCGGTCGCGGCATGATCAGCCAGAACCGCGCCTGGCAACACGAGATTTTCCGAAGCCTCGGGCGCGAGGTATAGCGCGCGAAGATGTGCCGGGAGCAGGCGCGCGACCTCCGCCGCGATGATGCGGTCGATGCGTCCGTTCAGCGACCACCAGATCCCGCGCGCGATCGCGATCACGTCACGCACGGTGAATGGTGCGGGTTGGTAGCCGAGCATACGGAACTCGACCGGCAGATCGGCCCCCATCGTCTCGATGCCGCGGTTGATGCCGGCAACGAAGGCGCCGACGAGCGCGTTCGTTGCCGGATCGATCAGCGTCGCCTCGCGGGCACTGATGGCGTCAAGACCGACGGTGAGATGCGCGAGATCGGCGGCCACATAGGCAGCGCCAAGGATCTCGGCCTGCCGGCCCAGCGCGCGCCGGCGCAGACGGTCCATCTGCCAGAGCCTGTCCTCGGCCATCGCCAGACCGAGACCGAAATAGACATCCGGCGTGTGCGACGCGAACACGTGCGGCACGCCGGCGCGGTCGCGCAGTATCTCCACGCGGCTTGCCACGGCGGCATGCGCACGCCGGTCGCGCGGCGCAGCCTGGCGGGTCAGCCACGCATCCCGCGCGGCGAGGAACTCCGCCTCCGTCGCGCCGACCGCGGCACACAATTCCTCAATGCCGCGATCGTGGCGCATCACAGCCAGCACCGATCGATCATCCAAAAGCATGGTCAAGACCGCCGGTCAGAGAAAATCGCGCGCCCGTTCGATGTCCTCGAGCACCCCCGTGGGGGAGACGAGCAGAACCTCGTCGAAGCCTAGCGCCTCCATCCGCTTTAGGCGCCGGCGTGCCTCGTCTGCGGAGCAGGTGAGCGCGACATCGGATGCCGCGGCGATAGCGGCGGACTCCGGCCGATTGTCGAAATCGACGGCAACATTGGCCAGCACGGCGTTGTCACCGCCTGCGTCGCGATAGATGCGCATGCCGTGTTCGAGATCATCCCAACTGCTGAAACGGCCTGACGGGGTCCAGCCTTGGCACTGCTTCGCGGCATAGGTGATCCAGCGAGGACTGCGCCAGGCGCCGAGAATAATGGGGGGGCCGCCCTCGCATCCTGGCCACGTCGACAGGATGCCGCCGGTGTTGACCGCCTCGCCGCGCCACGCCTGCCGCATGATGCCGAGCGATTCCATCAGCGTGCGAAATCGCTTGCTGTAATCGCAGCCAAGGAGCTCGAAGTCCGCCTGCGTCGAACCGCTCCCGACGCCGAGCTGCAGGCGATTACCGGAGAGGGCCTGCACCGATTGCACGCGATGGGCAAGTTCGATCGGATTTCGCAGCGGCACCTGCAGAACGCCGATCCCGAGTTCCACTTTTTCGGTCGCGGCCGCGAGTGCAGCCAGGGCAACGAGCGGATCCAGCGTCGGTCGCCCCCGGCCGAGCGAATCGCCTACCCATATCCCCGGAAATCCGCTGGCCTCGATGCGGCGCGCATAGTCGGCCATTCGCGGAAGCAACCCGCCCTGATATTCCGCCCCGGGCCCGAGACGGATCATCGTGCTCACCCGCATTGCTGCCTGCCGTTCAAATGATTTGCCGTCACGAATTTTCCCCCCGTTCCGGACCGCCGACTGTCAGCGCCCCAGTGCCTGAACGATCTCCTCGGTCATCTTCTTTGCGTCGCCGAACAGCATCATCGTGTTGGGACGGAAGAACAACTCGTTGTCCACACCGGCATAGCCCGACGCCATCGAGCGCTTGACGAACAGCACAGTCGCCGCCTTCTCCACGTCGAGGATCGGCATGCCATAGATCGTCGACTGCGGATCGGTCTTTGCCGCCGGATTGGTCACGTCGTTGGCGCCGATCACATAGGCCACATCGGCAGTGGAGAATTCATTGTTGATCTCCTCCAATTCGAACACCTCGTCATACGGCACGTTCGCTTCGGCCAGCAGCACATTCATGTGGCCGGGCATGCGGCCGGCGACCGGGTGGATGGCGTATTTCACCGTCACGCCTTCGTTCTTCAGCGTGTCCGCCATCTCGCGGACGGCGTGCTGCGCCTGCGCCACCGCCATTCCATAGCCAGGCACCACGATCACCTTGGACGCATTCTTCATGATAAACGCGGCATCCTCGGCGTTGCCGCTCTTCACCGTGCGATCCGTGGCACCCGCCGCCGCACTGATGGTGCCGCCCGCGGCGCCGAAGCCACCCAGCAGCACGTTGAAGATGCTGCGGTTCATGCCCTTGCACATGATGTACGACAGGATCGCGCCCGATGCGCCGACAAGCGAGCCTGTGATGATCAACGCCAGGTTCTGGATGGTGAAGCCGATGCCCGCTGCCGCCCAGCCGGAATAGGAATTCAGCATCGACACGACCACCGGCATGTCCGCGCCGCCGATCGGGATGATGATCAGAAACCCCAGGCCGAACGCCAGCAGCGCGATCAGCCAGAACAGCACCTGGCTGCCGGAGGCGATGAAGCCCACGATCAGCACCACCAGCAGGATGCCGAGCCCGAGATTGAGCTTGTGCTGGCCGGGAAACGTGATCGGCGTGCCGCTCATCAGCGCCTGAAGTTTAGCGAACGCGATCAACGAGCCGGTAAAGGTGATGGCGCCGATCGCCAGTCCGATCGACATCTCGACCAGACTCTCGGTGTGGACGTTGCCCAGCGTGCCGATGCCGAACGCCTCGGGCGCATTCAGCGCCGCGGCGGCGACGAAAACCGCTGCAAGGCCGACCAGCGAGTGGAACGCCGCGACAAGCTGCGGCAGCGCGGTCATCTGGATGCGCAGCGCCACGAACGTGCCGATCGAGCCGCCGATGATGATGCCGAGGAAGATCAGGCCGTAGCCGAGGCCGCCCATGCCGTGATGGGCCAGCGTGGCGATCACCGCCACCGCCATGCCGATCATGCCGAAGCGGTTGCCCTGGCGCGACGTGACCGGGCTCGACAACCCGCGCAACGCCAGGATGAACAGGACGGCGGCGATCAGATAGGCGAGCGCGGTCAGGTTGGCTGACATCGGCGGGAGCCTCTATTGCCGCTTGCGGAACATCGAGAGCATGCGCTGCGTCACCACGAAGCCGCCGAAGATGTTCACCGACGCCAGGGTGACGGCGATGAAGCCGAAACCCATCGCCCAGCCGTTGGTGCCGAGCCCGGTGGCCAGCATGGCGCCGACCACGATCACCGATGAGATGGCGTTGGTCACCGACATCAGCGGCGAATGCAGCGCCGGGGTGACGTTCCAGACCACGTAGTAGCCGACGAAGCAGGCCATGAGGAAGGTCGACAGCAGGTAGATGAACGGCTCCACCTCGGAGACGACGACGCCGGTGCCCACGATCAGCGCATGCGCGTGGGCGGCGAGTTCACTGGCCCGTTGTGCGAGCCGATCGGCTTCGTCGGCCAACTGGTTTGGATTCATATTCGCGTCTCCGGGCTCAGGCGGCTTGCGCGGGAAGGAACTGCGAGTGCACCACGGCGCCGGCTCGTGTCAGCATCACGCCTTTCACGATATCGTCGCCTTCCGGCAGCTTCGGCGCATTCGCCTCCTTGTCCCAGAAGGTGGTCAGGAAGGTCAGCAGGTTGCGCGCATAGAGCGACGATGAAGCGACCGGAATGCGACCTGGCCAATTGTAGTAGCCCAGGATGGTGACGCCGTTGGCGGTGGTAACTCGCTCGCCGGGAACGGTAGCGGCGCAATTGCCGCCGGCGTCGGCGGCGAGATCGACGATGACGCTGCCAGGGCGCATCGACTGCACCATCGGCTCGGTGACGATCACCGGCGCCTTCCGCCCCATGACGAGCGCGGTGCAAACCACGATGTCGTTCTTGGCGATCGTGGTGGCCATCAGTTCCGCCTGCTTCTGGCGAAACGCCGCGCTCATCTCGCGGGCATAGGCGCCGGTCTGGCCAGCGGTCTCCTCGTCCTCCACGCCGATGAAGCTCGCGCCGAGCGACTTGATCTCCTCCTTGGCGGCGGGGCGGACGTCTGTGGCCGAGACGATGCCGCCGAGGCGTCGCGCGGTGGCGATTGCCTGGAGTCCGGCGACGCCGGCGCCGATCACGAACAGCCGGGCGGGCGGAACCGTGCCGGCGGCCGTCATCATCATGGGGAAGCCGCGCGGGAACGCTCCAGCCGCCTCGATCACCGCGCGGTAGCCAGCCTGGTTGGCCTGGCTCGACAGCACGTCCATCGCCTGGGCACGGGTGATGCGCGGCAGCAGTTCCATCGCCACACAGTCGATGCCCGCCTCGGCGAGAGACGTAACCACGGCCGGATCGGCGAACGCGTTGGCGATGCAGACCAGAAGCGCGCCGCGCGGGATCAGCGAAAGCTGCTCGGGCTGCGGCATCTGTACCGTGAAGACGATCCCGGCGCCGGCAAGTGCGGCGGCCGCGTCCGGCACGATCTCGGCCCCAGCGTTGGAGAATTCGGCATCGGGAATGGCCGCGTCGGAGCCTGCGCCTGCCTCGATCGCCACCGTAAGCCCCAGCCCGATCAGACGTTTGACCGTCTCCGGGGTTGCCGCCACACGCGTCTCGAACGCCCGGCGTTCCTTCAGCACCGCAAGGCGCATCCGATCAATCCTTTACGATCAACAGCCCAGAGGAAGGAGTCGGGCTCGATTGGATCTGCGGCCACTGTCCAAGTCCAGCGCCAGTACCATGCGCGAAGGGGGGTGGTGGTGCAAGGGGGCATGGTCGTTCCACCGGCGAGCCCTAGCCGATGGCAGGTTAACAGAGTCCGAATGTGCTGCTCATTGCTACATGCAACACCGAACGTCAGGCACCGCGGGAACCGTGCAACGCCCCTCGTTGCAAGTCGGTGTCCGGCCGCTCATCCTGCCCGCCAAAGGCCAGGGAGGCAGACGCCGATGGACGACGACTTCCGCAAGGCGGCGCTCGATTATCACCGTCTGCCGCAACCGGGGAAACTGGCGGTCGAGCCGACCAAGCGCATGGCCACCCAGCGCGATCTGTCGCTGGCCTATTCCCCCGGCGTCGCCGCCGCCTGCGAGGCCATCGTCGCTGACCCGCACTCCGCCTACGATTACACCACGCGCGGCAATCTGGTGGGCGTCGTCTCCAACGGCACCGCCGTCCTCGGCCTGGGCAATATCGGCGCGCTGGCCGGCAAGCCCGTGATGGAGGGCAAGGCGGTCCTGTTCAAGAAGTTCGCGGGCATCGATGTGTTCGACATCGAGGTGGACGCCGAGGACCCTGCCCGTTTCTGCGATGTGGTGGCCGCACTGGAGCCGACCTTCGGCGCCATCAACCTGGAGGACATCAAGGCGCCGGAGTGCTTCGCTGTCGAGGCCGAGTTGCGCCGGCGCATGCATATTCCGGTGTTCCATGACGATCAGCATGGCACCGCCATCACAGTGGCCGCCGCGGTGCGCAACGGGCTCGTACTTCAGGGCAAAGCGCTGGCTGAGGTAAAACTGGTGACCTCCGGCGCCGGGGCCGCCGCGCTCGCGTGCGTCGATCTCCTGGTCCTGATGGGCCTGCGCCCGGAGAACGTCACGCTGACCGACATCCAGGGTGTCGTTCGAGCCAACCGCGACGGGATGCTGCCCAACATGGCGCGCTATGCGCGCGACACCAGCGCGCGGACGCTCAAGGACGCGCTGCCCGATGCCGACGTATTCCTTGGTCTATCAGCGCCCGGCGTGCTGAACCCGGAATGGCTCGGGCTTTTGGCGCCGAAGCCGTTGATTTTGGCGCTGGCGAACCCGGACCCGGAGATCCAGCCCGCACTCGTCGCCATCGCGAGGCCTGACGCCATCGTCGCCACCGGGCGCAGCGACTATCCCAATCAGGTCAACAACGTCCTGTGCTTTCCCTTCATCTTCCGTGGCGCGTTGGACGTCTCGGCCACAACCATCAACGAGGCGATGAAGATCGCCGCCGTGGAGGCTCTCGCCGGTCTCGCGCGCATGGAGGCCTCCGAGGTGGTGGCCGCCGCCTATGGTGGTTCGGCGCCGGTGTTCGGCCCCGACTACATCATCCCGAAGCCGTTCGACCCGCGGCTCATCCTCGAGATCGCGCCGGCGGTGGCGCGGGCGGCGATGGCAAGCGGCGTCGCGGGTCGGCCGATCCGTGATTTTGCCGCCTATCAGCGTGACCTGGAACGCTTCGTGTTCCGCTCCGGCCAGCTCATGCGTCCCGTCTTCGAAGCCGCGAAACAGACGCCGCGGCGCATCGTCTACGGCGAGGGCGAAGACGAGCGGGTGCTACGGGCCGTTCAGACGCTGGTGGATGACGGGCTTGCGCGACCGATCCTGCTCGGTCGCCGCGCGGTGATCGAGCGCAGGGTTCGCGAGATGGGACTGCGCATCGACTTGACCGACGGCGTTCGCGTGCTCGATCCGGAGCAGGATGACGACGTGTTCGCCCCGTTGCTGCCGGACTATCAGAGGCTGGCGGGCCGGCGCGGCATCCCCCCGGGGGACGCCGCGAACGACCTTACCCGGCGCCACACAGTCGCGGCGGCGATGCTGCTGCATGCCGGCCTCGCCGATGCGGCGATCTGCGGCGGCTCCGCCAACTGGTGGCGCCAGGTGCAGTACGTGCTGCCGATCATTCCCCGCCGCCCGGGCGTCAGTCGCGTCTATGGGCTCGGCTGTCTGATCCTGCAGAACGGCACGCTGTTCATCTGCGACACCCAGATGGTGGTCGATCCGACGGCGGAGCAGATCGCCGAGATGACGATGCTCGCCGCCGAGGCGGTGAGCGAGTTCGGCATCGCGCCGAAGGTGGCTCTGCTGTCGCATTCCAATTTCGGCGCGAGCGACTCCGAGTCCGCCCGCAAGATGCGCCGCGCCTTGGCGTTGCTGCGCGATCAGGCGCCGGAGTTGGAGGTGGACGGCGAAATGAACGCCGATTCCGCCCTGGTGGAGGCGATTCGCGACCGCGCCGTGCCTGACAGCCACCTAGGCGGTACCGCGAATCTGCTGGTGATGCCGACGCTGGATGCCGCCAACATCGCCTTCACCTTGCTGAAGGCAGCCGCGGATGGTCTGCCGGTGGGGCCTATGCTGCTGGGTATGTCGAAACCGATCCACGTCCTGGTACCAAGTGTCAGTGCCCGCGGCATCGTCAACCTGAGCGCCCTGGCTGCCCTCGAGGCGCAGGCCCTCAGCCAATGATGGCCGAGTCCTTGCCAGAACTGCTACTGATCACCGACCACTGATCACCGATATCTGCCATGCTCTGGCTCGTCCTCGGCGGCCTGACCTTGTTCCTGTTCCTCGGGGGGCTGCGGGCGTTCGAACACGCCTCCGTCACCACGATCAAGTCGCTGTTCACCTGGATAGCGGCGCTGGCGGGAATCAGCCTGGCACTGCTGCTCGTCCTGACGGGCCGCGAGGGGATCGCGCTTGGCGCGCTGACCCTGTTCGGTCCGCTGATCTGGCAGCGCTGGAAGGCCAGCCATCCGGCCGCGGCCTCCGGCACCCAGCGGCAGGCGCCGCCACCTCCCCGCCGCCAGGGCAACATGAGTGCCGAGGAGGCCTATGAGGTTCTTGGCCTGCACCCCGGTGCCACCGAGGCGGAGATCCGTGCGGCTCACCATCGATTGATGCGCACCGCCCACCCAGACAGCGGTGGTTCCGACTGGCTGGCCACGCGCGTCAATCTGGCGCGCGACGTGCTGATCGGGCGAGCCGGGTCCGGCGGAAGGCGGAGCGGACAATGATCCCCCACGCCAACGTGATTGCCGTAGCCCCTCGTTTCGCTACCGTAGATCGCTGCTGACGCCACATTTTCGCCTGCCGGCAATGTTCCTGGCAATGTTCGGTTTCGCCTCCCCTTCATCGCCCCCGATTCGCGGAGACCATCGTGATCAAGCCTTTACGCAAGGCCGTTCTGCCAGTTGCGGGCCTCGGCACGCGATTTTTGCCAGCCACCAAGGCCATCGCCAAGGAAATGCTGCCGGTGGTCGACAAGCCACTGATCCAGTACTCGATCGAGGAGGCGCGCGCAGCCGGGATCGAGCAGTTCTGCCTGGTGACCGGGCGCGGCAAGACCGCGCTGGTCGAGCATTTCGATGTCGCCTTCGAGCTGGAGGCCACGCTGCGCGAGCGCGGCAAGTTAGATGCGCTGGAACTGTTGAAAGCAACGCAGGTCGAGCCCGGCTCCATGGTCACCGTGCGCCAGCAGGTGCCGCTGGGGCTTGGCCATGCAATCTGGTGCGCCCGCGCCTTCATCGGCGACGATCCGTTCGCGATCCTGCTGCCGGACGACCTCGTGCTGGCCGACACGCCATGCCTGCAGCAGCTCGCCGATGTGTACCGCGACACCGGCGGCAACGTGGTCGCCGTGACCGAGGTGCCGCGCGACCAGACCAACCGCTACGGCATCCTGCGCACCGGCCGCGACGATGGGCGGCTGGTCGAGGTGCTGGGCCTGGTGGAGAAGCCGGCGCCCCAGGTGGCGCCGTCGAACCTTTCGATCATCGGCCGCTATGTCCTGATGCCCGAGGTGATCGCGCATCTCGCACGCATGGAGCGCGGCGCCGGCAATGAGGTGCAGCTCACTGACGGGATGGCGAAGCTGATCGGCACGCAGCCGTTCCACGGGCTGCGCTACGATGGCCAGCGGTTCGACTGCGGTGACAAGATCGGCTACCTGGAGGCGCAGATCGCCTACGCGCTGAAGCGCCCCGACATTGCGGATGCGGTGCGCGCTTTCCTGCGGCATTACGTTGATCCGACCGATTTCATCGTGCGTGCGGTGTCGCGCGAGACGGTTCGTTCGTGACGTTCTCACATCGGTTCGACCCGACCACGCTGCGCGAGTATGACATCCGCGGCACGGTGGGCCGCACGCTGTCGGACGCCGACGCGTTCGCCATCGGACGCTGCCTCGGCTCGCTGGTGGCGCGCGCCGGCGGCCGCACGGTCGCCGTCGGCTACGATGGCAGGCTGTCGAGCCCATCGCTGGAGGCGGCTTTGGCCAAGGGCCTGAGCGCCTCCGGGATCGAGGCGCTGCGCATCGGCATCGGCCCGACGCCGATGCTGTATTACGCCAACGCCAAGCTGGCGACCGACGGTGCCGTGATGGTCACCGGCAGCCACAATCCGCCCGACTACAACGGCTTCAAGATCGTCCTTGGCGGCAAGCCGTTCTACGGCGAGCAGATCCGTGCGCTGGGCGAGCAGGCGGCGGCCGGCGACGTCGTGGCGGAAACCGCGGCGCCGGCGCGCAGCATCGACGTCGCCGCCGACTACGTCGCGCGCCTGCTTGCCGACTGGGACGGCGGCGACCGCATGCTGAAGGTGGTGTGGGACAACGGCAACGGCGCGGCAGGCGAGGTGCTGGAGAAACTCGTCGCCGGACTGCCCGGCGAGCACATCGTGCTGAACGGCACGATCGACGGCACGTTCCCGGCGCATCATCCGGACCCGACGGTGCCGAAGAACCTCGAACAGCTGATTACCGAGGTGGCGGCGCGGCGTGCCGATATCGGCATCGCGCTCGACGGCGATGCCGACCGGATCGGCCTGATTGACGACGCGGGGCGCATCCTGTTCGGCGACCAGCTTCTGGTGATCCTCGCCCGTGACGTGCTGCGTGAACATCCCGGCGCCACGATCATCGCCGACGTGAAGGCGAGCCAGGTACTGTTCGACGAGGTCGGCCGCGCCGGCGGCAATCCGTTGATGTGGCGGACCGGGCACAGCCTGATCAAGGTCAAGATGGCGGAGACCGGTTCGCCGCTGGCCGGCGAGATGTCCGGCCACATCTTCTTTGCCGACCGCTGGTACGGCTTCGACGATGCACTCTATGCCGCGGTGCGCTTGCTCGGCGTGCTGGCGCGCACGGACATCAGGCTGTCCGAGGTGCGGGATGCGCTGCCGCAGGTGATCAACACGCCCGAACTCCGCTTCGACTGCGATGACACGCGCAAGTTCGCGGTGATCGAGGAGGTCGCCGCCCGGCTGCGCGCGGATCGTGCCACGGTGTCGGAGATCGACGGCGTGCGTGTGCTGACCGACGACGGCTGGTGGCTGCTACGTGCATCGAACACGCAGGCGGTGCTCGTTGCGCGCGCCGAGGCCGCTACCGAGGCGGGCCTGGACCGCCTGAAGGCCGCGCTTGTGCGCCAGCTCGAGCTTTCGGGCCTGCCGCCACCTGATTTCTCCGGGAGCCACGCAGGGCACTAAAGACCCGAGGGGAAACAACCGAATCATTTCCGGACGCCTCATACTACCCCGTCATGGCAGGCGACGGCCGGCCATCCACGTCTTTGCTGCCAGCACAAAGAGAAGACGTGGATGCCGACCTGCGTCGGCATGACGATGTGTAGGCGACCGTTGCGCCACGTGGAGCGCTTATTTCCCTGCGAATCCTAAGCCCCGTCGCGCCGATCGGTGATACCCGGTAGAGTGCATCCAACGAAAACCGGGGGGACAGACATGAAGCTCAGCACGGACCGCATCCTGACGACCCATGTCGGCAGCCTGCCAAGACCGCAGGCGCTGGTCGAACTGCTGGTCAGGAAGGACCACGGCGAGCCCTACGATCACGCCGAGTTCGCGCGCCGCACCCGGCAGGCCGTCGCCGCCATCGTCGCCCATCAGGTCGCCGTCGGCATCGATGTCGTCAGCGACGGCGAGGCCAGCAAGGTCGGCTACGCGACCTACATCAAGGATCGACTTACCGGTTTCGGTGGCGAACCATTCGCGCCCAAGCCGCAGCGCGATCTGGCGGACTATCCGGACTTCCGCCAGCGGATGATCCAGTTCACCGGCCCGCAGGTGTTCCAGCGGCTGTGCTGTATCGGGCCGATCCAACTGCATGACCACGATGCGGTGAAACAGGATATCGCGAATCTAAAGGACGCGATGGCTGTCTCGAAGCCGGTGGATGCGTTCATGCCAGCCGCCTCGCCCGGTGTCGTTTCGGCGTTCCAGCCCAACCGCCACTATCCGACGCACGCCGCGTATATCGAGGCGGTCGCGAGTGCGATGCGCGAGGAATACGAGGCGATCGCCAACGCCGGGATCGTGGTGCAACTCGACAGTCCCGATCTCGCGATGGCGCGGCACACCGGCTTCCAGGATCTGACCGAAGCGGAATTCCTAAAGCAGGCCGAGCAGCAGATCGAGGCGCTGAACCATGCGCTGGCCAATGTGCCGGCGAGTTCGGCGCGGCTGCATCTGTGCTGGGGCAACTACGAGGGGCCGCATGATTTCGATATACCGTTGCAGAGGGTTCTGCCGATCATCCTGAGGGGCAAGCCGCAGGCGATCTCGTTCGAGGCGGCAAACCCGCGGCACGCGCATGAGTGGGCGGTCTGGCGGGATGCCAAAATTCCGGACGACAAGGTGCTGATCCCCGGCGTGATCGACACCTGCACGAACTACATCGAGCATCCGGAACTGGTCGCTCAGCGCATCGGCCAGTTCGCCGATATCGTCGGGCGCGAGCGTGTGATTGCCGGCACCGATTGCGGCTTCGCGACGTTCGTGGGGCATGCCGGCCGCGTGGACCCGGAGATCGCATTTCGAAAACTCGGTTCGCTGGTCGAAGGCGCGAAGCTGGCGTCCGCGCGACTGTGGCATTAGCCCGGGATTGCTTCGCTCCTGGCCGAAGCGTTGCGTGATGCATCGTCATCGCCGGTCGCCTAGCTTCGTCTGCGTGTTCCAGCAAATCAGGAGGACAATATGCAGACGCAGCAGATCACCGGCGGGCTTGCGGTGACGGCGACATGGGAAGCACGCGATGGCGAGGCAGACACCGTGGCGGACATTCTCGCGCGCTTCGCACCCAAGGCGCGAGAGGAGGCCGGCGTGAAGCTTTTTCTCGTGCACCGCGGCGTGGCGAACCCGGCGGAGTTTCTGTTCTACGAGCTGTTCGAGGACGAGGCCGCGTTCGCCGCGCACCAGCAGACCGAGCACTTTCGCTCGCTCATCCTCGGCGAAGGCGTGCCGCATCTGACGAAGCGCGAACGCGTGCAATATGCAGTGCTGTGAGGTGTTTCGGCGCTGATCAGGCGTTGCTGCCGCAGCGATCATGATGGCTTTCGCGGCGCTCAACCCATCCTACGCAGCCATGCCGCTGTGGGATGGGTTGACCTGCGGACTTGTTCCCAAGGCCAACCCATCACTGATGCCGCCACACAATTTGTGACCGTTATGGACGTCGTGCGCTACGCCACAGGTACAGTGCCAGTAGTGAAGCGAATGCTGCCGCGAACAGTACGTTCATGGCGGCCATCGACACCGGTACGAATGGGATAAGGTAGGTGCCACGGTCGCAAGGCTGTGGCGGCCTGCTCGATAACTGGAGCATACGTTCCAGCGCCGAACCGCCGGTGAATTGCGGCGCGGAACACTCGCTGATCGGGTTCTGCCACAAGTGCTGTTCCACACCGACATGGACAATCGCCAACCCCGCGTTGGCCACCATCACGACGACGATCAGCCACAGCATCGGCCGAACGATCGGCCGCGGCGAAAGCGCCGCGAGCGCACCAAGCAGGATGGCGACACGATAGGGCCACCGCTCCAATAGGCAGAGCGAGCAAGGCAGCAAGCCGCCCCAATACTCGGAGGCAAGGGCCAGCCCGAGGGCGAATGCGGCTGCCAGCAGCGCAAGAATTCCGACGGCGCGCGGCGGCAATCGATCGAAGCGTGCCAGCATGGTCGTGATGCTCAGGCGCTCCGCGGGCACGGCGGATGAATGGGGCATGGCTGTCCCTCAGGTGGGCAGGCGCAACTCTGACGACGAAGTGATTAACGACCGATGACGACGAATTGCAAAGCATATTCGCGGCCAGGAACATCATGAGCCACGACACCGAGATGCGTTACATTTCGTATTGACTGCCGATTTCGTGGAGCGGCTCCGCTGGGCCAGGCAAATGCGGCGCTTTTTGCGCGCGCGTTGGCCATGCGCAGCGGGACCACACGTGGCTCGCCTCACTTGCCGCATACCTGCGCGACATAGGCTTTCGATGCCTCGGTGGTTGGCGCCGCCTTCGCGCACCACTCAGGTCTCGGTGCGGCAGCGACATGCGTTGCGGCGAGCACGACTGGGTCGGATGTTGCAGACGCGGCGGTGACTGCCAGCGCCGGAGCGGGCGCCTGCGCCACGGGCGCCGGCACGGTGTCGGCTGTGCACGGCTTGCCGCTGACCCTCATGGCAGTGCGCACGTTGTCGTCCTGGCACATCAATTCCAGGGCAACCTTGTTCTCGCCCATGTTGAACAGCAGGGCCGACTGCTGACGGCGTTCGCACGCCTTGTCTGCCCATGTGCCGCCCAACGCGAGGCCGAAGCCCGGCAGGGCAACGCCGCCCGAGGCGCCGACTGCGCACGGATTGCCGCCCACCACGCTGGGAGGAATGACTTCCGGCGTGTTCCGAATGGTGTAGCTGCCGCCATAGTTGAGGTAACCGCCCCCGGTGGTCGGATCACCGGCGCTGCTGCCGGTGCCACCACTCTTGCCTGTGCTGTCGCCGGAGCTGTCAACACCCGCATAGCCGGAAACGCTGACGTTCGTCGTATTGCCGACCGCCGCCGAACGCGAGGCTGACCGAGTGTTGGAGGTTGCCTTCGCACCAGAATTGCTGGACGAGGCACCGTTGCCGATCGGGTTGCCGATCACGTTGACCTTCGGGCTGGAAACTGAATTTGACTGTGATCCGGATGCTGTATTCACGTTCGCGCCGCTGGTTGAACCGGATTGCGACGTTTGCGCATACGCGGCGCCGCTCAGCATTGCCAATGCGGTGGCCGCCAGAAGGATATGTTTCATTGAGGCTCTCCTGCGCTCCGGGGCGGATTTCGGCCGCCCCAGCGCATCGTTATAGAGCCGGTTTATTGCCGACTCGGGCAGCCCGGTTTAACGAACCATTGGCATCGGCTGATGCTTCGGCTGCTCCACCTTGATGGTCCCACCAAGGTTCGTGTTGGAGGCAGTCGCCGAGGCGCCGCCGGTTGCTTGACTGGACTGACCGCCGCCGGCCTTGCCGGACGCGCCGTTGCTGTACTGGCCGTTGACGGCGAGCCCACCGGACACCGTGCCGCCGATATTCACCTGCTGTGCGTTGGTGTTGGTGAACGAGCCCTTCGGTCCAACAGTGGCGCCAGCCGCGGTATTCATCTGGGTGTAGTTGCCCGACACGGCACCGGTGATGACGGCACCGTTGCCGCCGACCTTCGCGCCGGCCGTGGTGCCCTGCCCGCTCGAAACACCAGCGTTCGAACTGGCGGAGGTCTTCGCGAGATTGACATCGGCGGCGACCGTCGGACTACGCGGCATCTCGGCAAACGCCGGTGCCAAGGCGAAGGGGGCCAGAATGGTCGCGGCCAAAAGGAACTTACGCATGTTGAGTCTCCTGTCATTGGTGCGCGGACTGCGCACATGGGAGCTGCCATACGCACAATGCGTAGGGTTGACTTCCATTGATCAAGTCCAACCAGTCAGGAGTTTTTCCGGCTGGGAGCCGTTCTTGCGGTGGATACTTGGCATCGCGAGCTGGGGTCCACCGCCAGTCCTGAAGCCGCGTCCTTTTGGACTTTGCTTCCCGAGCTCGGTAAAGAGAAAGTTAACAGAACATTATGAGAACGTCAACGGAATTTATTAATATTCGAGACAAAAACTTGCAAATTGGCACACCATAATATGCGGCAGGCGGCATAACCTCAGATCCGGGAGCATGGCGACCGCCGTCAGCGCGACGCTGCAGGAGGGGGCGGGGCGACCGGTCGCCGCGGCGCGATCGCCGCGGCACGAATGGAGCTCAGGTCAATCTCCGGCATCGGCACGCCGATCTGCCGCAGCACCGCGTTGGCCAATTCATTGTAACGGTCGAAGCTGCGGCGGATGCGGCTGCGCCAGACCGGCATGCCGCCATTGGCATGCAGCTCAAACGCCGACTCGCGCGCATCCAGCGCCGATGACACATGATCCCACGCCATCTGCAACAACGCGGCGCGCTGCAGCGCGGTGTAGCCGCCACCGCCGAACGACTCCTCCAGCCCGGCCGCCACCTCGGGTGCGGCAAGATCGCGATCGCTCGGTGCGACGACGAGCGACGAGCCAGGCACGATGCGCAGGATTTCGCTGATCCGCTGCCGCGACTTCAGCATGGCGATGCTGCCGGCTGCGAGATGGCTATGGTTGGGGTAGCAATAGCCTTCGGGCGTGAACCGCGGATCACGCTCCGCCGCGGTCAGACAGCTGCGCACCGTCTGCACATCGATGACCAGGTCAACCACGTAGTCGATCGTCTGCTCGTGCTCCGCGAGCCCCATGGCATGGGTGCAGGCCAATGCCAGGCCCAGCGTGAATTCCGCCTTCGACAGCCAGCAATAGAGCTGATGCCAGACCAACCAGCGCGCGATCGGTTCGGGCGAGATGTCAAGCAGGAAAATGCGCTCCCAGGGAACGAAGACGTCATCGAGCCACATCTGGCCGTCGAGTTCGTCGTAGCGGCTGGAGAGCGGTGCCATGAACGGGTTGGCGTCGCGCACCGCGATCTTGCGGCATATGGTGGTAACGCCTGGCGCACCGACGGGAACGATGAATGTGGCGCGGTGTGCGCCGATCTCGATGCCGGTCTGGCCGCCGATGAACACGTCCTCGGCGTAGGCCGGGCTGGTGTGCATGCCGATCCTGCCGCTGATCACCAGGCCGGCGTCGGTTTCGCGGACGACCCTGAATGCGGCGCGTTCGCGCGGGTCCTCGCGCAGGCGATAGCCGATCGTGGCCCCGCCACCGGAGAACGTCAGGAACCGCTCGGTGCGCGCGATCATATCGCGGTATGCGGTGGCATCGGCGATCTGCTTGGCCGAGGCGTTGCGTTCCTGCACTGCGGCAAGAATGCCGAGCGAAATCAGGTGCCCGTAGGCAGGCGTGTGAGTGATGTTTCCCGCGCTGAGAAACGTCGTGGCAGCAAAACACTTGCCCATGCGCACGAGATCGTCGGCGCTGGTCGGCAGCAGACAGGAGAGCGGCGAGCGCTCGCCGGCGTCCGGCGGGGCGAGCACCGTGTCCGCCCACGCAGGATCGGCATGGCGGTCGTACCAGGCGACGTACTCGTCAACCATGGCGCGCGTGGCGGGATGGGTCGTGACATCGTCGATCAGGCCTTCGCCCATGACCCAGACTCTTCGTCCGTCGCGAAGAGCCGCGCGGTATTCGGCACCGGTTCGCATGGTGTTTCTTTCCCACTCCGCCGTTCGTGTCAGGTTATCATCAACCTTCGCGCGGCGCCGCCAACAGCAGACGGTTGACTCGCTCCAGCGCGGTGAACGTCGCGCGCCAGGCGCGGGCGAACGCGTCGGCGCCGGTGCCGCGCGCGGCAAGCGCCGCCGCGATCTCGCCTACATTGCGTCGCCCATCCATCAGCCGCAGGATGCCTGGCGCCAGGGCCGGCAAAGCAATCGGCAGGCGCAATCCATCCAGCGCCAGGGTGATCGTGCCATCCGGCTGGATGCCGCCGGCGATCGCCTCACCCGACAGCTCTCGGGTCACCGGCACCGCTTCGTCCGCCATGAAACCCGCACGCTCGGTCATCTCGTCCTGACGCACGCAGTACACGATGTGGGCGCTGACATTGCCTGCCAGCGACTCGGCCAGAGCGGCGCGGTCGATGGGATCGAGTGCCGCGACCCGTGCGCGAAGCTTCGGATCAGGCAACAACGGGTCGGGATCATAGCGGATCGGTTCAACCCAGCAGGTCACCGCCAGCCCCTCTCCCGCCAGCAGTGCATGCAGGTCGCGCACGCTGAACGCGCGATCACGCGGGTTCAGGAGCAAGTCGTACAGACCGGCGTCGCCGCCGTTGACGTGATCGTCCAGGAACTGGTTCCGCCGCAGCCATGCCGTCTCCGGCAGATTGCGCATGACGCGCTTGGCCGCGTCCAACCGGCCAGCCGGGGCCTCGTCCGCCGGCGCCAGCAGCCGCAACGCGTCCTGCAACATATAGACGCCGGTCCGTCCGTGCGGCGCATAGACCATCAGGCCAAGCCCCCCGCCTGGCGCCAGCACCGACAGCAGCGCGCGCAATCCGGCGGCGGGTTCGGGCAGGTGGTGCAGCACACCGCAGCAGTCGATGTAGTCGAACGGTCCCAGTCCCGATCCCGGCAGATCAAGAAGCGACCGCTGTTCCCAGAGAATATTGGTGAGGCCCCGCGCCGCGGCCCGCGCCTGCGCGATCTTCATCGCAGCCACGGAACGGTCCAGCCAGGTAACCGTGCCCGGCCGGGCCTCTCGCCCCATCTGCTGAGCGAGCATGATCGTGGCGTCTCCGGTACCGCCGCCGGCAATCAACGCATTCAGCGGCCTGGACGCCGGCCGACGCGCGCCGAACACCCAGTAATCCACCTCGCGCAGATGGCCCGGACTGCCGACGATGAGCCGCTTCGCCTCGTCGCGAGGCTCGCGCCGCGGATACGGATAGGCCTCGTACTGCGCCGCAAGGCGTGCATCGGTTGCGTCCGTCATGTGCCCGGCATAGACCGCCGCCATGGCTGAAGCCAGATCACGCGGCTATTTCGGCATCGGCGTCGAAGGAGTATCGAAGTCCGCCAATGTCGGCGCCCTGCTGCGCACCGCGCACGCCTTTGGCGCTGCATTCTGCTTCATCGTCGGCCCCGGCTGGGACGCGCGCGCCGGCCGCCTGGCGGACACGACCGACGCGTCGCAGCACGTGCCGCTCTGGCGCTTTCCCGACATCGAATCGCTGCAACTGCCGCAGCATTGCGTGCTGGTCGGCGTCGAGTTACTGGACACGGCCACGGACCTCCCGTCGTTCCGCCATCCGCTGAACGCCGCCTACGTGCTGGGACCGGAGCGATCCGGCCTGTCGCCCGCCATGCTGCAACGCTGCCGCCACGTGGTGCGCATCCCGACGCGTTTTGCGCTCAACCTCGCCGTGGCCGGCGCCTTGGTGCTGTACGATCGCCTGCTCCAGCACGGCCGCTTCGCCGATCGCCCGGTCGGCAGCCAGGGACCAGCGGCTGCCGAACCCGTACCCGCCGGGCATGGTGCACCACGGTTCCGCCGCAACATTCCCGACTGGGTGACGGACAAGCGGAAACTTTGACGCAGTCGCGCTTGCCGCACCCACCCCCACGCCGTATCTCTGCCCCATGCGTGCGATCGTTGCCCTGATTGTCCTAGTCCTCGCCGTGCCAGCGGCCGCGCAACCCAAGAAGCCGGCTGCCAAGGCGCAGCCGGAACCGGCATCCAGCACGGCCAAGAAGTTGGGGGCCTTTGAGGATTGGGTTGCCGCGACCCACCAGGAGAACGGACAGACCGTCTGTTACGCCTTCACCTATGCGAAACATTCCACGCCGGCTGTTTCGGGCCGCGACCCCGTCATTCTAACGGTCACTCAACGGCCCAGCGGTCGTGATGCCGTCGCGATCAGCGCCGGATTTGATTATGGCAAGAACGCAGCCGTGAGCATGCAGGTCAACACAACCGGGCTGGATTTTTACACGGCGCAGCGCAACGCGTTCGCGCGGGACGGGAAGGCCGCGGTCGCTGCCTTTGGGAAGGGCGCCCAGGCGCTGTCACGCTCGCCGGGCCCGCGCGATGGCCAGGTGGTGGTGGACACGTTCAGCCTGCGCGGCTTCTCAGCGGCGTTTGCGGCGATCAACAAGGCCTGCCCGGAGCGCTGATGAGCACCGCGACCGTTGAGCTGACCGACAGCGAACGCGAGCGCATCCTCGCCAAGTCGGCATTGTTCGATCCGCCGCCGGTGCAGTTGCCCGATGGGCGGCGCGACCTTGTCGGCTTGTCGCGCGCCGAACTGGCCGCCGAGATGACAGCGATCGGCGAACAGGCGTTTCGCGCGAAGCAGCTCTGGCATTGGATTTACCATCGGGGAGAGACCGATTTTTCGCGAATGTCCTCGATCGCGCGGCCGCTTCAGCGGAAACTGGCCGAGCGCTTCGTCATCGCCCGCCCCGAGGCGGCGATGGTGCAGACCAGCGCGGACGAAACACGAAAGTTCCTGTTCCGCTTCCGCGACGGGCAAGAGGCCGAGACAGTCTATATTCCCGATCGTCAGGAGGATCGCGGCGCGGTCTGTATTTCCTCGCAGGTCGGCTGCACGCTGTCCTGCCGCTTCTGCCACACCGGAACCCAGCGCCTGACCCGCAATCTGGGGGCGGCGGAGATAGTCGGCCAGTTCATGGCGGCGCGCGATGCCTATGGCGAGTGGCCCAGCCCCGCGGGGGACAGCCCACGCCTGCTCTCGACCATTGTGCTGATGGGCATGGGCGAACCGCTGTACAACTACGCCAATGTCGCCAAGGCGATGACGATTGCCATGGATAATGAAGGCATCGCGTTGTCGCGGCGGCGGATCACGCTGTCCACCTCGGGCGTGGTGCCGATGATGGACCGCGCCGGCGAAGAGCTCGGCGTGAACCTCGCGGTGTCGCTGCACGCGGTGCGCGACGAACTGCGCGACGACCTTGTGCCGCTCAATCGCAAGTACCCGATTGCCGAGCTGATCGCTGCGTGCCGGCGGTATCCCGGCTCGTCCAACGCGCGGCGGATCACGTTCGAATACGTCATGCTGAAGGGCGTCAACGACAGCCAGGCCGATGCGAGGGAACTGGTGCGGCTGATCGCCGGCATCCCGGCCAAGGTAAATCTGATCCCGTTCAATCCCTGGCCGGGCAGCCCGTTCGAGACCAGCAGCAACAGCGCGATCGACCGGTTTGCGCGGATCGTCATGGGTGCGGGGTTCGCCTCGCCGGTGCGGTCGCCGCGCGGACGCGACATTCTGGCGGCGTGCGGGCAGTTGCGGACGGAGAGCGGTCGCGACCCTCTCTGACAATGTCAGATAAGATGGTTCCGATATTGACATTCTGGGATCGAGCCTCCATAATGCTCGTGAATGGAGGCGCCCATGAGCGACGGGCCGAACAGACCACCCCCAATGAGCAGAGATTGGCGAAGGCTGTCCAAGAGCGCTGGGAACGAAGCGAGCGCTGATAATGAGGTTTCCGCCGACGCTGCAGTCGCCCTACGCAATGACTGGAGGAGGGAAGTGTCTCCCGAGTTGCTCGGCGGTTTACGGAAATACCTCGCCAAGGACCGACAGACCTCGCTGTTTGCCACGAGCGTCACCGAGGAAACGGCATCCTTGAGGAGACTGGCCGCGGGGCGACCACTCGCGCAACTCCTTGTCGAATGTGCGGTGGAAACCGCCGCTCACCCTGCCGATGATGGCGATCCTCTGTGCAGGGCAGCAAAGCATGCCATCGAAAAGTGGGGCCTGCGCCATGCCCGTCAGATCGACGAACATAATGTTCGCGAGGCGGACGCGGCATACGCAATCAAGAGCCGCACACGAATTCAGACCGCCATAGCAAATTGCGCTCTGCTCAAGTTGGCAAGCGAATTTCTGGAACATCGCCCGGCCTCGCCAGTTTCACAGTCGCAAAGACAGACTGGAATCGACCAAGGACCGGAGTTTGGCCCATGAGTGCTACGGTTGCCACGATGCCCAACTATCAGGTCGATGTACTCGAGGGCATTGGCCGTGCACGGCGGGGCGCTATCCGATGTGACATCGGCAAGCATATGACTTTCACGACAGAGGGACTTGAATCGTATTTTTTTGCGGAATGGAATCCGGTCATTGTTGACGCATTGTTGGTCGCAGCTTCGGTTGAATTCTGCGATAAGACGTTGCGGCGCCCATCGGCAACGTGGGGTCGAGAAATCGAGCTCAAATTACCGGTGCACAATGTAGACCTCTGGAGGAGTCGCAAAGTCTCTGACACCCTTGTTGACGCGTTGGACCTGCTGACCGGGGACCGGTGGTCCGTTCAATACCGTCCCCGCAAGAATCCCGAAGCAGAGCGTCGACAGGGGCAGTTCACACTGCCTTCTGCCACAAAGGCGGTCATGCCGTTCAGTGATGGTCTTGATTCATGGGCGGTTGCCACCTCCTATGACCGAAATAACCCTGGGCAACTGCTTCGCGTGCGGCTAGGAACGTCCGCCCCTGCGAGTTCGCGAATTGCCGTTCGCCCGCCTGCCTTCGCGCATGTGCCCTACAGAGGTCGAACCGGCGAGCGCCGGACTGTTCAGAGCAGCGTCCGGTCGAGAGGTTTCAAGTTCGCTTTGATCGCGGGGATCGCAGCATATCTTGCGAATATTGAGGACATTGTCGTTCCAGAGAGTGGCCAAGGGGTACTCGGCCCGGTCATAGTACCCGTCGGTCAGGCCCCCGATTTTCGCTGCCATCCTCGATTCACGTCAGCTATGGAACGGTTTCTTTTTGCCTTGCTTGGCCACCGCGTTCAGTACCAGTATCCGCGATTGGGGCACACCAAGGGCGAAACGTTGCGTGGCGCAGTCGCCAACGATCCGAGCGCCACCGGTTGGATGCAGACCCGGACATGTTGGCAGAGTGGCCGTCACGTCTCAGTCGACAGGAAACGCCGGCAATGTGGCATTTGCGCCGCTTGCCTGCTTCGGAGGCTCAGCGTCTATTCGGCTGGGCTAACTGAGCCATCCGAAACCTATGTTTGGGAGAACCTCCAAACGCCTGAATTCCGTGGCGGCGCCAATTCATCCTTCACCAAGTTCACGTTGGCACTCGAACAGCACGCCATCGCCGGCACGCTCCATTTGGGTCGTCTGGCCACTCTGGAGCCATTGTCGGAATACACGGATATAGCGAATGGAACGCTACTGCTCAGTCAGGCCCTACGACTGCCAGAAATCGAGGTGGTGATGCAACAGCAGAGCTTATGGCGGCGGCACCGGCACGAATGGCAGGCGTTTCTTGAATGGCTCGGCCCCCACTCCTTCATCACTCGATGGGCGCAGGCAGCTGCATGAGTACCTCGCTTGATCGTCTGCCGGCATCCGAGGTCGGCGAGCGTGTGCGTGTGGCGCGTGAAGCCGTACGGGTGACGCAGGCAGCCGCCGCAGAGGCGGCGAATATGGCGCGCACAACACTCGTTGCAATCGAAAAAGGACAACGCCGAATTCGTATCAGCGAACTGCAGCGCCTGGCGAAGTGCTTCGGCACCTCGGTCAACGCCCTGCTCAGACAGGAGGCCGTCCAGCTCGATCTCATCCCGAAATTCCGCAAACTATCGGACGGTGGTGAGCCATCTGTCGAACGGGCTGCAAGACTGCTGACCGATCTGGCCAAGGCCGAGGTCGAGTTGGAAGGGCTTCTTGGGGTCCATCCTGTGCGCAACTATCCACAACAGCGACCAATTCTTCCGGGCGATATTCGGGCACAAGCCGAGCAGGATGCAATCGAGGTCCGACAATGGCTGGGCCTCGGGCTCGCGCCAATATCGGACATGATCACGTTGCTTGAATTGCAACTTGGCGTGCGTGTCTTCGTGCGCAAGCTGGATGATAGCCGGATCGACGGGCTGTTCGCCTATGATGATGCGGTCGGTGCCTGCATACTCCTTAATGCGAGCCACCGTCGCGAGCGGCTTATGCAGACGGCGGCACATGAGTTTGGCCATCTGGTATCGACGCGTGATGAGCCTGAGGTGCTGTTGGAGGGTTCGCCCGAACAGACGCGCGAGGAACGATATGCGAGTGCGTTTGGGCGAGGCTTTCTGACCCCTGCTCGGGCAGTCACTCAAAAGTTCCAGGAAATTACGGCTGGGGCGTCGCATCTGACCAGACGGCATGTGATTGTGCTAGCCCATGCGTTCGGAGTTTCGCGCGAGGCGATAGTCCGACGCCTCGAGGAGCTCAAACTGAGAAAGCCGGGCACCTGGGATTGGTTCAAGAATCACGGCGGCATCACCGATCATCAGGCGCGACAGGTTTTGGGTGATCGTTTCGCTCCAGATGATCAGCAGGCCGAAGCAAACCGGCCCACCTCTTTGCGGCTTGGTCTCTTGGCGGAAGAGGCGTGGAAGCAGGAATTACTAAGCGAGGGCCAGCTCGCGCGCCTGCTGCATCTCGACCGCGTCGAGGTCAGGCGGATGCTTGATGAGTTCAGTGAAGAGCAGTCTGCAGTCGATGCGGTGCTTGCGCTTGGCGAGTGAACTCGGTGAAACCGTCGTGGCGGACACGAGCGTTGTCATCAACCTCAACGCGACTGGCTGCGCGGACCGTATCCTGGGTGGTCTGCCGTTCGCGGTTGTGATCACCGATATTGTCGCCGCGGAGCTTCAGGAGGATCGACGCAGTGGCCGCAACGACGCTGAACTTATAGCGTCACTGATCGATGCACAACTTATGCGAACGGTATCGCTCGGTACTCCAGGCGAACAAGCATTTATCGATCTCGTCATCGGCCAAGCCGCTGATACGCTCGATGACGGTGAAGCATCGACGCTTGCTTATGCAATAGAACACGCCATCCGGCCGGTCATTGACGAGCGAAAGGCTCTACGGATCTGCGCGCAACGCTTTGCTCATTTGCGCCCGATGTCGACTGTGAACCTACTTATGGAACAAGCGGTCGCAGTTGTTCTCGGCCACGACGCCCTTGCTGAGGCAGTGTTTCGAGCCCTAAGTCACGCACGAATGCGGGTCATGGCTGATCAGGTCGGTTGGGTGGTCGAGCTGATCGGCACCAACCGGGCGTCTCAATGTCCTAGTCTTCCCGCCGCTTTCCGCCGCAGATAACATGGAATGCCTCACGGTGGGTACCGCTGTTGCATCGGCGAACGCAGCCGCGCTACTCCACGCAGGCATCGAACCCGAGAGGACCGATCATCGTGCGCGTGAAGGACGTAAAGAAGGTCGTGCTGGCCTATTCGGGCGGACTCGATACCAGCGTGATCCTGCGGTGGCTGCAGGTGACGTATCACTGCGAAGTGGTCACCTTCACCGCCGATCTCGGCCAGGGCGAGGAACTCGGCCCGGCACGCCAGAAGGCGGAAATGCTCGGCGTGAAGGAAATCTTTGTGGACGACCTCCGGGAAACCTTCGTGCGCGACTTCGTCTTCCCGATGTTCCGCGCCAATGCGCTTTACGAGGGGCAATACCTGCTGGGCACCTCGATCGCCCGCCCGCTGATCGCACAGCGGCAGATCGAGATTGCCGAACAGGTGGGCGCCGACGCGGTGGCGCACGGCGCAACCGGCAAAGGCAACGACCAGGTACGCTTCGAGCTCGGCTATTATGCTCTGAAGCCGGATATCAAGATCATCTCCCCCTGGCGCGAATGGGAGCTGACAAGCCGGACGAAGCTGCTGGAGTTCGCCGAGGCCAACCAGATCCCCATTGCCAAGGACAAGCGCGGCGAGGCACCGTTTTCCGTCGATGCCAATCTGCTGCACTCGTCCTCCGAGGGAAAGATCCTGGAAAACCCTGCGGTAGAGGCGGACGAGATCGTCTACCAGCGCACCATCCGCCCGGAGGATGCCCCCGACAAGGCAACGGTGATCGCCATCGACTTCGAGCACGGCGATCCGACCGGCATCGATGGTGCGCCCCTGTCGCCGGCCGCGCTGCTGACGCGCCTGAACGAACTCGGCCGCGCCAATGGCATCGGCCGGCTCGACCTGGTGGAGAACCGCTTCGTCGGCATGAAGTCGCGTGGCGTGTATGAAACGCCCGGCGGCACCATCCTGCTCGCGGCGCACCGTGGCATCGAAAGCATCACGCTGGACCGCGAGGCGGCACACCTGAAGGACAGCCTGATGCCGCGCTACGCCGAGCTGATCTACAACGGCTTCTGGTTCAGCCCGGAGCGGCGGATGCTGCAGGCGCTTATCGACGAAAGCCAGAACAGCGTCTCGGGCCAGGTCCGGCTGAAGCTCTACAAGGGGAATGTCAGCGTGATCGGCCGCGAATCGCCGAACAGCCTGTATTCGCAGGACGTCGTCACCTTCGAGGAGGACCAGGGCGCTTACGATCAGTTCGACGCCCAGGGCTTCATTAAGCTTAACGCGCTGCGTCTGCGGCTGGGCGCGATGGCGGGCCGGCGAGGAGGGAGCCTGTAGATGGGCTACTCCCCTGGATCAAGACTGGCCCTGCGGAGGCGCCAGATCATCGCGGCGGCAATTGCCGCGGGGATCGCGCCAGCCGCACGCGCGGGCGGCGGGCCCGTGGTGCTGGAGCTGTTCACCTCACAGGGGTGTTCCTCCTGCCCGCCGGCCGATGCGTTGCTCGGCCAGCTTGCGCGGCGGCCCGATGTGATCGCCCTCGCCTGGCATGTTGACTACTGGGACCGCCTCGGCTGGCGCGACCCATACGCCAGCCGCGAGGCGACGGAGCGCCAGCGTGCGTATGCGCGTCAGCTCAACAGCCTCGTCTACACCCCTGCCCTCGTGATCAACGGCGCGAAGCTCGTGGTGGGTTCCGACAATGCCGCCATCGAGACGGTGATCGAGGCCGCGGCTGCGCTGCCGGTCTTGGTTACGCTGAGCCGCACGGAAGATGGTACCGTCGTGGAGATGGGGGCCGCACCAGGGCCGGTGCGGGTACTGCGAGCCGTCTATGATCCGGAGCATGCAACCACTGTCTCAGCCGGCGAGAACGACGGCGCGCGGCTCCACGAGTACCGCATCGTGCGCGAGGTCGAGGCACTGGGCGAATGGGATGGCAGCGCACGCCGCTTCGCAACAAAGGCGCCCGGCCCTGGGCAGGGGCAGGTAATCCTGTTGCAGTCGGCAGACCTTCGCGTGGTCGGAGCGGCCGAACAGCCGCCCGGCTGATCACGTCAGCGCAGCCATTGCGCCGTCGATCACCTGCGGCAGCTGGTCCCAATGTGCGATGATGAACCAGCTGACGAGCAGAAGGACGATCGACAGCACCGTCCCGTAATAGGCGTGGCTTGCACCCAACGCCCGCGAACGGCCCAACCCATTGACTTCCGATCCGCTCATCGTTGCCATCGATCACGTCCACCCTGTCGGCTACCCAACCAATAAGCTGGGTAATACGGCGAATTTTTGGACCTGTTAAATGACGATCAGGTAAGCGCGCGGGCCAGCACTGAGCCTGATGCATAGATCGGCCGCCGCCAACCGCGCATAATGGACTCGATGTAACGAACGCAGGAACCGACGTGAGCGAGAACACCCTTGCAGCCCGGCGCGGCGCGGCAGCCGCCGGCAGCACCGAAACCACAACGTTCGCGATCCTGGTCTCGCTTTCGGTCTGCCATCTGCTCAACGACCTGAACCAGTCACTGGTACCGGCGATCTACCCGATCCTGAAGGACTCCTATCACCTGGACTTCGGCCAGATCGGCCTGATAACTCTGGCCTTCCAGCTCACCGCCTCGATGCTGCAACCGGTGGTGGGCATCGTCACTGACCGCCGCGCGCAACCGTTTTCGCTTCCCATTGCGATGGGCTGCAGCCTGATCGGTCTGCTGCTGCTGTCGATCGCCCACAGCTTTCCGGCCATCCTGTTCGCCGCCGCACTGGTGGGCATCGGCTCCTCGGTGTTCCACCCGGAGGCATCCCGCGTCGCGCGCATGGCCTCGGGCGGACGCCACGGCTTTGCGCAGTCGCTGTTCCAGGTTGGAGGCAGCACCGGTTCGGCCATCGGCCCACTGCTTGCGGCCTTCATCGTGGTGCCGCGCGGTCAGGGCAGCATCGCCTGGTTCTCGGCCGTCGCGCTGGTGGCGATCATGCTGCTGGCCAATGTCAGCCTGTGGTACAGCCGGCATCCATCGATCCGAACGCCGCGCGGCGCCAGCGCACGGAGCGCCGCATACGCCGTGCTGTCACGCAGGCGGGTGCTGTTCGCAATCGCCATCCTGGTGGCGCTGCTGTTCTCGAAGAACGTCTATACGTCCAGCCTTGGTTCGTACTACACGTTCTACCTGATCCATAAGTTCGGCCTGTCCGTGCAGGACGCGCAGATCCACCTGTTCGTCTTCCTGGGTGCGGTCGCGGCCGGCACGTTCGCGGGCGGCCCCATCGGCGACCGGTTCGGGCGCAAGCCGGTGATCTGGTTTTCCATCCTCGGCGCGTTTCCGTTCGCGCTGATGCTGCCGTATGCGAACCTGTTCTGGACCGGCATCCTGAGCGTGGCGATCGGCCTGATCCTGGCCTCGGCGTTCTCCGCCATCCTGGTCTATGCGCAGGACCTGCTGCCAGGGCGGGTCGGCATGGTGGCGGGGATGTTTTTCGGGTTCTCGTTCGGCCTGGGCGGGCTGGGCGCCGCGGCGCTTGGGCAGATCGCCGACTGGACCAGCATCGAGACGGTCTATCGTGCCGTTTCGTTCCTGCCGCTGATCGGCCTGCTCACGGCGTTTCTGCCGAATATCGAACGGCCAAGAAGATCGAGTTGAGACCGTTACTTGGTCGGCCCGTAGAACATCACCCAGACGGAAAAATCCTCCGATATGTCTTCGAATCCGTGCGCCACATGCGCAGCGCAGAACAGAAGGTCGCCGGTGCCGACCTCAGTCAATCGGTCTTCTACCCGGTAACGGCCAGTGCCAGCGGCGACGACATAGAATTCATCGCGCTGATGTGGAACCTGCGGCCCGTTCGTGGGCCGCGCGGCGAACCTGATCTCGAGATCGCCGTCAACGAACACCTCGGCAGATCGCCCCGGTGTCCGTGGCAGCGCGAGTGCCGCGGCAAGCGACGTCGGTGGTGGCGTGCGATCCATGGTTGGTTCCTCCGGGCGGTGTCATTCCTCGATCTGAGGCAGCAACGGAATGCGACAGCCGTGACAGTTGCCATGGAAGTCTCTATGTCGAGGCCGACCAGAAGGAAAGCGCGTTGCGCGAACCACCGGGGACCTCCGCGGCACCTTGCCTGCTCACATTGCCCGCGCGAAGAACACCGCCGTGACCGTCGCGGTCAGTACGACCACGAAGCCACGCACCGTCGCCGCCGGCAGCCATCGCGCCAGCCGCCCTCCCAGGTACCCGCCAACCACGCTCGTCCCCAGCATTGCCAACGCCTCCGGCCAACGCACCGCGCCGGCCGCGATGAACCACAACACGGCCGCGCCATTGGTTGCACTCACCAGCAGCACGCGCGCCGGCGCCATCGCCTTCAGGTTGGCGCTCACCGTCAGCAGGCTCCAGGTTGCCATCATCATCAGCCCGACGGCACCGCCGAAATAGCCGCCATAAACTGCGACAAGGAATTGCATCGCCAGCACTGTGGGTCGGCCAACGCGCGCGACGCGGTGCAAGACCAGCCCGGCGCGAGCGCCGAAGGCAAAGATCAGCGTGGCCAGCAGCAGCAGGAACGGGATCACCACATCGAACAACCGCGCCGGCGTGACAATCAGCATGACTGCGCCGGCCAGTCCGCCGGCCACGCTGATCGGCACCATCACGCCGAGCCGCATGTCGGCGATGTGGGTGAATTCAGACCGGTAGGCGAAGGCGCTCGCCATCGTGCCGGGAAACAGCGCCACCGTGGAGGAGGCATTGGCGATCACCGGCGGCAGCCCCGCCGCGACCATCGCGGGGAAGGTGACAAACGAGCCGCCGCCAGCGACAGCATTCATCGCGCCCGCCAACAGCCCGGCGGCGGCAAGCAGGACAATGTGATGCATGGGACACAAGCTGAGCGGCCCAGCGGCTGTCGCCAACCGGTTACAGTTCGGCCGCGGACGAAGCGATCATAGGCGCTGGTTCGCAATCCTGGCCTGCATGCAACCGCGCGACAAAGCAATTAAAGCGGGCTGAATGGCACTGCGAGATCGCATCGCTCTTGCCGCAGTCGCCCTTGAATATTGACTGAACCGTCAGTAAGTAAGGACGATGACCGCTCCTACTCGTTCCCGCCGCAAGGATGCCCGGCCCGGCGAGATCGTCGCCGCCGCGCTCGCCTCGTTTGCCGACCGTGGCTACGCCGCCACCAAGCTGGAGGACGTTGCCGCCGCCGCCGGCATCAGCAAGGGCACGATCTACCTGTATTTCCCCACCAAGGAGGACCTGTTCCGTGCCGTGGTGCGCCAGGCCGTGCTGCCCAACGTCGAGGCCGCCGAGTCTGACATCGCGAGCCACACCGGGCCCTCGGCCGATCTGCTGCGGATGTTGGCGCAACGCTTCCTGCGCCTGCTCGACAGCGACCTGACCGCAATTCCCAAGCTGGTCGTCGCCGAGTCGGGCAACTTCCCCGCCATTGCCCAGTTCTACGCCGATGCCGTGCTGCGCCGGGCGTTCACCCTGATCGAGGGTATCCTCATCCGCGGCATCGAGCGCGGCGAGTTCCGCCAGATGGACGTGCACGCGACGCTTCCGCTGTTCGCCGGGCCATTCCTCCTGCTGGCGCTCTGGAAGCACTCGCTGGGTCGCCATACCGACCTCCACTTCGATCCGCGCGCGGTCGCCGAGGCGCATATCGAGACGCTGCTGCGCGGGCTCGCACCGGACAAGCCATAATGAAACGCGCCCTGCCCGCGGTCGTGCTGCTCGCCGCCTGCGCCGGAGCGGCAGGATGGTGGTGGCTGAACCGCACGCCGGTCCCCCCATCCTGGCAGGGCTACGCCGATGCCGAGTATGTCCGCGTGTCGCCGACGCTCACTGGGCGCATCGTCAGCCTCGCCGTTGCCCGCGGCGATCAGGTGGCGGCCGGCGCGCCGCTGTTCACCCAGGACGATGCGGACGACAAGGCGGCCCGCGACGCCGCGGCCGGCAAGCTGGCGGAAGCCGAGGCGCGGCTTGCCAACCTGCAGACCGCGAGCCGCGACACCGAGATCGCCATGGCCCAGGCCGATCTCACCGATCTGATAGCGACCAGGGATCGCATCGCCAAGGACCTGATCCGCAACGAGGACCTGCTGCGCACCGGAGCCGCCAGCCGGCAGACCGTGGACCAGCAGCGCGCGGACCTCTCATCGGCTGTCGCACGGGCCGAAGCCGCCAACGCCAAACTCGAGCAGATGCGCTCGCCGACCGGTCGGCAGTACGAGATCGCCGCGCAGAGCGCCATGGTCGAGCAGGCACGCGCCGCACTCGGGCAGGCCGAGTGGCAGTTGACCCAGCGTCACGTCGTCTCGCCGAATGGCGCGCTGGTGGCCGACACCTATGCGCGCCCGGGCGAGACGATCAATGCCGGCATTCCCGTCGTCTCGCTGCTGCCGCCGCAGAACATCCTGGTGCGTTTCTTCGTGCCGGAGACCGATCTCGCCACGATACATGCGGGCGACCGGATGGCGATCAGTTGCGACAGTTGCGCGCAAGGGCTCACGGCCACCGTTTCGTACATCGCACCGCAGCCGGAATACACACCGCCGGTGATCTACAGCGAGTCGAACCGCGACAAGCTCGTTTATCTGATCGAGGCGCACCCGCCACCGGACCAGGCCATGCAACTCAAGCCTGGCCAGCCGGTAGATGTGCGGCGCAGCGCGGCGGGCGTCGCCGGATGACGGCGCTTTCCATCGACGTGCACGACCTGCGCAAGAGCTTCGGCACGCGCCGCGTGATCGACGGACTGACGATGCAGGTGCCCGAGGGCGAGATCTGCGGCTTCCTCGGCGGCAACGGCAGCGGCAAGACCACCACGATCCGCATGCTGTGCGGCCTGCTGCGGCCCGACGCCGGCAGCGGCACGTGCCTCGGCATGGACCTGCTGCGCGATGCCGCGCGCATCCGGCTGCAGATCGGCTACATGACGCAGCGGTTCAGCTTCTATGGCGACCTGACGGTTGCCGAGAACCTGGATTTCGTCGCGCGGCTCTACGAAATCCGCGACCGGCGGCGCACCATTGCCGAGGTGCTGGATCGCATCGGACTTGCGGACCGCGCCGATCAGCTCGCGCAGGAGCTGTCGGGCGGCTGGAAGCAGCGCATGGCGCTGGCCGCGTGCGTGCTGCATCGGCCACGGCTGCTGCTGCTCGACGAACCGACCGCTGGCGTGGATGCCAAGGCACGTCGGGAATTCTGGGACATGATCCACGAGATGGCCGCCGACGGCATGACCGTCCTGGTGTCCACGCACTACATGGACGAGGCGGAACGCTGCCAGCGCGTCGTGTATCTCGCGGGCGGGCGGCTCGTGGTGCAGGGCACGGCCGAAGAAGTGGTGAGCGCTGCGAACCTCGTCACGTTCGAGGCCACCGGTCCGGGCATCGAACAGGCAGTGCGCCGGCTGCGCCACGTCGCGGGCGTGGAGACCGCAGCGGTGTTCGGTCGCGCGCTGCGCATCGCCGGCATGGACCGCGTGGCGCTGCGCGGCGCCATCGATGGCCTCGACGATACGGCGCTGCACTGGGAGGAGGTCGAGCCGCGGCTCGACGACGTGTTCATCCATATGCTGAACGGCCAGGACGCCGAGGCATGACCGGGTTCTCGTTCGCGCGCCTGTTCGCCATGCTGCGCAAGGAATCGCTGCAGATGCGGCGCGACCGCGCCACCGTCGGGCTCACGGTGATGCTGCCGCTGCTCCAGCTTTTCCTGTTCGGCTATGCGATCAACGCCAACCCGCGCCATCTGCCGACCGGACTGCTGACGGCGGAACACTCGACCTATGAGCGCACGCTCGCGGCCGCGCTGCAGAACACCGGCTACTTCGATATCAAGGCGATGGCGAGCGAGGCGGACGCCGAACAGGCACTGGCGCGCGGCGACGTGATGTTCGTGCTGAACATCCCGCCCGACTTCTCGCGCCGGATCGACCGCGGCGAGCAGCCGCAGGTGCTGATGGACGCCGACGCCACCGATCCGACCGCGATCGCAAACGCGACCGCGGCGGTCGTGGCGCTGAACGCGACGGTGCTGAACCGCGACCTGCCAGCGGGCATGCGAGTCGCGCCGCCGCAGCCGCCGTTCCAGATCGTGCTGCACGGCCGCTACAATCCCGAACAGCTCACCGCGTTCAACATCGTGCCCGGACTGATCGGGCTGATCCTGACGGTCTCCACGCTGGTGATGACGACGCTCGCCATCACGCGCGAGCGCGAGTCGGGCACCATGGAGAACCTGCTGGCGATGCCGGTGCGGCCGGTTGAGGTGATGCTCGGCAAGATCATCCCCTATGTCGGCCTCGCCTACGTGCAGATCGCGCTGATCCTGCTGGTGTCGGTCACGGTATTCGGGGTGCCGGTGCGCGGTTCGGTGACGCTACTGCTGTTGGCGCTCGGCGTGTTCATCGCCTGCAACCTGGCGATGGGGTTTGCCTTCTCGACCATGGCGACGACGCAGATGCAGGCACAGCAACTGTCGCAGTTCGGCCTGTTGCCGTCGATCATGCTGTCCGGTTTCATGTTCCCGTTCCAGGGCATGCCGGCCTGGGCGCGCGTGGTCGGTGAGGCGGTGCCGCTGACCCACGCGCTGCGGATCTGCCGCGGTGTACTGCTGAAGGGCAACGGACTTGCGCAGATCTGGCCCGATCTGTGGCCGATGGCGCTGTTCGCGGTGGTGGTGGGTGGGATCGCGGTCAGCATGTACCGCGAGACTCTGGACTAACGCCCCCCGGCAACCGACTATAACGTCGTCATCCCCGCTCACTTCGTCATCGCCGCCCACTTCGTCATCGCCGCCCACTTCGTCATCGCCGCTCACGTCGTCATCGCCGCTCACGTCGTCATCCCCGCGAAAGCGGAGACCCAGGCGAACAGTGTTGCAATTACTACCCGCGGCTTACGCTCGGCACAGGCTGTGGGTTCCCGCTTTCGCGGGAATGACAATTATTGGTATCGGCGGCATCGGTAGATAAGCGACTATTGCAGCAGGTTGCGCATCGGATAGGCATTGCGGTCCGCGTCGTTCAGCGGTTCCAGCCCGAAGCGTACTTCGATCGTACGCAGGATCGAACCGAAATCGTACGGCGTATGATCGATATAGCCGCGCTTCACCATGGGGCCGACGGCCACCAGTGGGACCCGCGTGCCGGGCCCCCATTTGTCGCGGCGTGGTGGCGGCACATGATCCCACTGCCCGCCGTTTTCGTCCCAGGTGATGATGATCAGCATATCGCGATACGACGCGCTCTGTTGGAGCTTCCCCACCAGTTCGGCAAGATGCCTGTCGCCATCGGTGATATTCGTGTAGCCCGGATGCTCGTTGTACTGGCCGATCGGCTTGTAGAACACAACCTGCGGCAGCGTGTTCTGCTCGATGTCCTGCACGAAATCCGTGTAGTCCTGCAGATGCGCCTTCTGAGCCGGAGTGCCGGGCGCCAGGTCCTGGAAATACTGCAGCGGTTGATGCTGGTACTTGAAATCGTGCGCTGGATGGCCCGCCATTGCGTCAGTATAGCCGCCGGAATACCACTTCCATGAGATGTTCATGGCATCCAGCCGGTCGCCGATATGCGGCATGGTCTGAGGCGGGACCAGCCACGCAGGATCGGTCTCGTTCGGCGCATGCAAATACATCGAGTCGCTGGTGTTGATCGCCTCGCCGTCGGGGGACACCTGGCCGTCCTTCACCATGTTCCCTTCGTCATCAAGCTTGGCGACGAGCGGGCTTGGTGCGTTCGGCCACCTGAATGCGCAGGAACACACCAGAAAGGCGTGATTTAGAAACGAGCCGCCAAATGCCGAATGAAACATCGCATCGCCAAGCGTGAACTGCGTCGCGAGTTTCCACAGATAGGTCTGCGAAATATCGAAATAGCCCATGGCGAGGCCCTTGGCATTCGACACCTCCGCGTAGCGATTCATCGCACCGCCGTTGATCTGCATCTGCTCCTGGTAGAACTGGTGGATCAGATCACCGGTGTCGTCATCGAGCGACACATAACGGTTGATTTCAAATGGCCCATTGGGCAGTTCCGCGGGGAAGCGCGTATCGATGCGTGGCGGCTTCAGGTTGGTATCGATCGGTGCAGGCAGCAGCTTCAGGGGCTCGCCGTCCGCACCGATCTGTATTGCCTTGTCGCCCGCATTGGCGAGGCCGTTTGCGCCAGGAAAGTTGCCGAAGTAATTGTCGAAACTGCGGTTCTCATCGAAGATAACGACGATATGGCCAACTTGCTCGAGGTGATCGGCATCCAACTGCTGTGCGATCACGCGTGCGGTCGTGATGAGCAGGCAGGCCAGCGCCGCCAGAATCCGCCAGGCGTTGGTCGCCATCGATCAATCTGCCCCCTCGTTTACCGTACGTCGCGGACAATATGGCGCAGATGAAAAAACCATGACAGTGGCCAAGCCGCCGAACCCTCAACCTGCCAGCATCCCGGCAACCGCACCGCTCATGCAGGTGGCAATCGTTCCGGATAGGATGGAGCGCAGGCCAAGCGCCACGACTTCGTGCCGCCGCTCGGGAATCATGGCGCCCAGCCCGCCGATCATGATGCCGAGGCTGCCGAAATTCGCGAAGCCGCACAGTGCATAGGTCAGGATTAGGCGCGACTTCGGCGTGAACGTCTCCACCGGCAACGCGGAGAGATTCAAATAGGCGACGAACTCGTTCAGCACCGTCTTGGTACCCATCAGTGTGGCGGCGGCGCCGGCCTCGTCCCACGGCAGGCCGATCAGCCACATCACTGGACGGAACGGCAACGCGAACACGCGCTGCAGCGTGATCGCGTCGTCGCCCCAATTCGGCAATACGCCGAGCGCGGCATTGATCAGCGCGACGAACGCGATCGCCACCAGCAATGTCGCCACGATGCCGACCAGCACTGGCACACCGTCAATGGTGCCTTTCACCAACGCGTCCAATGCGCTGACCGGTGGGTCCTGCACGATCAGGCGTTCCTCCGCGGATTCCGCCGGCCCGAACGGCACCATCAACGCGGCCACCGCCAGTCCCGCCGGCGTGCTGATCACCGAGGCGATCAGGATGTTGCCAAGCGCATTTGGGATCAGCGGCGCCAGAAACGACGCATAGATCACCATGACAGTGCCGGCGACGCCTGCCATGCCGCACGTCATCAGCGCGAACAACTCGCCGCGCTGCATGCGCGCGAGGTAGGGCCGGACCAGCAACGGCGCCTCGATCATGCCGACGAAGACGTGCACCGCCGCGCCCAGCGCGAGCGCGCCGCCGATGCCCATCGCGCGGCGCAGCAGCCAGGCGAAGACCGCAGTGATACGCTGCAGCACACCCCAGTAAAAAAGCAGCGATGCCAGGGCGCTGATCGTCAGCACCAGCGGCAGCGCCTGAAACGCGAGAATGAAGCTGGCCCCCGGATGCGTCTCGACGAACGGCAGCGGTGGCCCGCCGAGATAGCCGAATGCGAAGCGTGTGCCGACCTGCGTGGCGTTCTGCAGCGCCGTTGCGCCGTCGTTCAGCAGGAAGATCGCCGCGCTGGCCGGCGGGAAGAACAGCAGCAACAGCGCCAGCGCCCATTGCAGCGCCACACCGGCAGCGACCGTACGCCAGGGAATGCGGCTTCGGTCCTCGCTCAGCGCCCAGGCAACGGCCAGCAGCGCGGCCAGACCCAGCAGGCCGCGCACGGCGCGATCAGGCTGCGGGGCGCTGGTTGAACGGATAGTAGGCGGGGAATTCGCCGACCGCGTTCATATCGACTTCAACCATGCCAAGCCCATTGTGCGCGATCGCCTTGCCGACGGTCTCGCCGAATGCATCGGCGCTCTGCACTTTCCAAAACGGAATGCCGGCGAGTTGCGCAAGCTGCCCCAGATCGGGTCCTTGCAGATCGGCGAAGAAGCGGCGGCCTTGCGCCGTCACGTCCTGGATGCGCTTGATCACGCCGTAGCCGCGATCGTTCATCACGATCACGGTCATATCGAGCTTCTCCTGCACCGCGGTCCACAACTCGCCGACATTGAGGAAGAAGCCGCCATCGCCGGTCATCACCACGGTCTTGCGCCCGTTCGCCGCCGCCGCGGCGCCGAGGCCCAGCGACAGTCCCTGGCCGATGCCGGCGCCGACCGGGAACACGCTCTGATGCGGGCTGTACACCGGGAAGATGCGATTGCCCCAGGTGGTGTTGCTCTGCGTCACGTCGCGCACCCAGATCGCATCCTTCGGCATCACCGGGCGCAACTGTTCGGGGAACGTGCCGTAGGCGCCGAGTGTGGCGAGGAAGTCGGCGCGCGCGGTCTGCTTCAACGCGGCGAAGTCGCGGCGATAGGCGACATCGAGCTTCATGCGGCCTTCGATGCGCGGCAGCAGCGCCTCCAGCGTCGCCTGCGCATCGCCGCAGACGAAATACGCGTTGGCGTAGGTGCGGCCGTTGGCCAGCGGATCGACGTCGATCTGGATGATGTTCGACGGCAGTTTGACGGCAAAGTCGCCGGTCTCCTGGCCGCGCAGACGCGTGCCGACGGCCAGCATCAGATCGACCGTTTGATAGAACTGCTGGATCTTCGGCATGCCGTTGCCATGCAGGCCGCCGAGGTTCATCGGATGCTCTTCCGACACTGTGCCTTTGCCGTTGTTGCTGCTGAGCATGGTGAATCCCAGATCCAGCAGCTTATGCAGTGCGGTCCCGG